>JAGBPZ010000017.1 GCA_017633115.1 Erysipelotrichaceae bacterium
GATACCAATACGATCAAAACGTTTGAATTGATAAGAAAAGTCATCAAAGAGCGAGGTATTGTTATAGGTTTTAGACACATTAACAAGTTCAATAGTTTTCTTGCCTGAACGGGCAGCAGTATGAATGAGATTGACGTCACGTTGCTGTGATAACTGTGCAATACTGTTGAGCTCTTCAAAATGTTGTAATCGCGCTTTACTTTTAGTGGTACGGGCCTGAACCCCAGCGCGTACCCATTCAATTTCTTTACGTAAAAATTGATTACGCTTATGTTCCTGCATCATCAAAGCCTCTTCATGAATGGCTTTTTGTTCCAGATAGGAAGAATAATTCGCCTCATAAATATTTAACTGTGAGCGCGTAATATCAACAATTTTGTGCGTGATACGTTCAAGGAAATAGCGGTCATGAGTGACCATCAATAAAGCTTTGTTGCGACGAATCAATGCTTTTTCTAAGGTTTCAATCATAGGCGTATCAAGATGGTTTGTTGGTTCATCGAGAATCAGAAGATCACATTCTTTAAGCATGGCGATGGCTAATGCCAAACGTTTGCGTTGTCCTCCTGAAAGAGTCTTGATCAAAACATCATGTTCATAAAGGCCATAACGGTTAAGTGAAGCTTTGATTTCATAATCCTGGACATCAATAAGTGCTTCTTTTGCCTGTTGGATAATGGTTAGGTCTTCATTAAATTGTGGTAATTGTGGCAGATAAGAAATAGTCATATCCTTTTTATAGGTGATTGCAGGATCTCTTGAAGCAATCAACGACAAAAAGGTGCTCTTACCAGCACCGTTGACACCTACGACGGCAATCTTATCCTGTTCTTCAATAATCATAGAGACATCGTCTAAAATTGTACGATCACCAATATGACTGCTTAAATGATTGATATTAACCAGCATTTTTTTATCACCGTTTTTATTGTAGAGAAAATTGGTGGTTTTGGAAAGTGCCAGAAACAAAAAAATTGTAAAGGGCATATGATTTAAAGGTCGATTTTGATAAAATAAGAATAGGAGGTGGTAACGTGATTAAATACGACATTCTTTTAGATGATTTAAAGACATATCGTGAACAGGATTTGTATCATGGTATTACTCAGCCGATCTCTATTCGTGCTGGTCATCATTTGTATTTTGTCACTATTGATGAGGATGGTACTTTGACAATCTATACACGTTACTACTACTGCCTGAAAGCTTTGCTCAATAAGCAATTCAAAACAATGGATGAGCAGATGTCAATCAGTGCTTATATGTGCTTTATCGAGCCAATGAGTCAGGCTATGTTTAAAGGATTTAACCGTGCCGGCTTGCTTCCTGATTCATATGCAACAAAAGATACTTCCGTTATCTGTCTGTCAGAAGGAGCTTTTCCTCGTTTTATCAGTGATGATGAAGCAGATGCCCTGATTACAGTGGTCCGTGTCTTACGCGAAGCGCTTGCTGCCATCAAAGAGACGAATATTACTATTGATAACACGTCTCAATATTATCGTTACGCTGATTTAACACATCAAATGTTCGTTGATACTTTGGAATATGAAAAGCCACATCAACATATTCAGGCTTCTGTTGATAATCAATCTATTCAGGATTTAAAAGACAGGCCAAAATCTGGCACATGGTATGTGGCATTGATGTATATTCCAATGCGTGAAAAAGGCGCTGAGGGCTTCCCGGCCTTATTGTTGGCATATGATCGTGAGGCTGATCATTTTGTCGTCAACAGTTTGATTGCTTACGAAAAGAAGAATCTTATTTATCGTACATTCATCGAAAATCTCAATCGATATGACCATCTGCCTTCAAAAATCATTGCTTATGATTATAAGACGCTTTGTTATATCAAGGACTTTATCGATCGTACACAAATCAATTATGACTTAAAGAATGATGTCTTCTTTAAGAAATGTTATCAATATGCGGAGAATCTGATTGAGACAGCTGAAATCATAAAATAGTATTGCATAAAGAGATATCTGTGCTAAAATAATCACAGATATCTCTTATATTTTATGCCGATTTAGCTCAGTAGGTAGAGCGCAACAATGGTAATGTTGAGGTCATCAGTTCGATTCTGGTAATCGGCACCATTTCTGTTCATGACACTTTCATTAAAAGGGAAGTGCTTTTTTTATGTATTATTTTGATGTAACTATTGATGTTACGACATAAACGTGTTATAGTTTTGATGTAATCGATATAGTTACAACGAGGTGAAATCATGAAATTATCAACAAAATTCACAATGGCATTACATTTAATGATTGCTGTTGATTATTTTTCAAATCAGAAAATCACAAGCGATTTCTTAGCTGGCAGTATCAATACCAATCCTGTTGTTGTCAGACGTTTATTATCACAACTTAAAGCAGCAAATTTAGTAGAAGTTGTAAGAGGTACAGGTGGTGTTAAAATAACCCAGCCCCTTGATACAATTACATTTCTTGACATTTATAATGCAGTCGAGAAACCCGAGCTTTTTCATTTCCATGACCATCCTAATCTGGAATGTCCTGTAGGTTCTCATATTCATGAACTACTTGATCAGCGTCTCGCTGATGTTCAGAAAGCTATGGAAGATAAGCTTCAGACAATGACTTTAGCTGATCTTACAACTGATTTATCGCATATGGTGTAGGAGGATAATGATGAAAACAATAGATTATTTTGCTTATCTGGTTGAAAACATCCATACCACAATTATAGCAACAGTTGATGATGCAGGACATCCGGTGACATCAGCCATCGATATGATGGATTATGATGAAAGTGGCCTTTATTTTTTGACGGCTAAGGGAAAGAAATTCTATCAGCGTCTCAAAGCTCATCCACATATTGCTTTAACAGGACTTAAAGGTGAATCGACGATGACATCTGTTGCTTTATCACTTCAGGGAGAAGTTAAAGAAATAGGACCTGATTATCTACCACGACTTTTCTCTAAAAATCCTTATATGTATGAGATCTATCCTAATGAAACAGCACGTGAGACTTTGACAGTCTTTAAAATTGAACGTGGTCATGGGGAATGGTTTGATTTATCTAAACGTCCAATCGAGCGTGATCAATTCACTTTTGGTGATGACGACATGGTAGAACATGGCTTTTTCATTACCAATCAGTGCATAGGATGTGGTGCCTGTGTAGCGGTTTGTCCACAACTTTGTATTGTTGATGACCAGGTACCATTTCAAATTGAACATAGACATTGTTTAAGATGTGGCGCTTGCCTTAAAGAGTGTCCAGTCAATGCCATCAAAAGGAAGTGAGATGAATGAAAACTAAGGAACTTAATTATTTAGTAGAAGCCTTTAAAAAAGATTCAATCAAATATGCTCACATAGAAACGCCAGAAACTGTTGCTGAACAAGTCCAATTATTACGTGCATTAATGAACATTCGTATGCCTGGTCATTTAGATGAAACAGTATTGAAGGTCCAGGATGATTATTTAAAGGATCGAGCCCACGATAAAGGGATTGTGACACTTGATGATATTAATGATATTACTTCTTTCAGTAGTCACCCTTATGCATCAAAATTATCACTATGGCAAGGTGATATAACCCGTTTAAGCGTTGATGCTATTGTCAATGCTGCGAATTCACAGATGCTGGGATGTTTTATTCCACTACATACATGTATTGACAACAGTATTCATACTTATGCTGGCGTCCAGTTACGCCTTGAATGTGCTAAGCAGATGCAGGATTTAAGAGAACGTCATGGATATGACTATGAACAGCCTACAGCAATTCCGATGTTGACAAAAGGCTACAATTTACCGGCTAAACATGTTATCCATGTTGTTGGTCCGATAGTTCAAGGGCCATTAACAACAGATGATGAAGCTATGCTTGCTGCTTGTTACACAAATGTTTTGGATATGTGTTTAGACAATGGCTTAAAAAGTGTTGCGTTTTGTTGTATTTCAACAGGAGTCTTTCATTTTCCACCTTTTGAAGCTGCTCGAATTGCCGTGGCAGCTGTAACTAAGTGGTTAGAACAACATGAAGATGCCATGGACCGTATTATATTTAATGTCTTCAAAGATGAAGATCTATCTTATTATCAAACAATCCTGACAAGTGGGGTGAAGTAGAATGAGTGAACGTATAAGAGTATATAAAGTGAATACCGAAAATGGAGTCGAGGTTTTATCAGAAGCCATTAAGAAAGCTGATGCTATCGTAATCGGTGCTGGTGCTGGTCTATCAACTTCTGCAGGTTTTATTTATAGTGGTGAACGTTTTGAACGTTATTTTTCTGATTTTATTGAACGTTATCATTTCGCTGATATGTATTCGGGAGGCTTTTATCCCTTTGAAACACCTGAAGAAATGTGGGCTTACTGGTCTCGTTATATTTATATTAATCGCTATATGGATGCACCTAAGCAAACCTATAACAAGCTTTATGACTTGGTAAAAGATAAAGATTATTTTGTGCTCACGACCAATGTTGATCATTGTTTCCAAAAAGCTGGCTTTAATAAAGACAGATTATTCTATACCCAGGGTGATTATGGTTTATTCCAATGCAGTGAACCTTGTCATCAGACAACTTATGACAATGAAGAAATAGTCGAAAAGATGATTATGGAACAAAAAGATATGAAGATTCCAAGTGAACTCATTCCTCGTTGTCCTGTTTGCGGTAAGCCGATGACGATGAATCTGCGCGCTGATGATACCTTTGTCCAGGATGAAGGCTGGTATGAGGCAAGAAGTCGTTATTATGATTTTCTCAACACTCATAGTGAGCAGAACATTTTGTTTTTAGAACTTGGTGTTGGCGCTAATACACCAGTGATCATTAAATATCCATTCTGGCAGATGACCAATGAATGGCCACATGCTACCTACGCATGTATTAATTATAATGAAGCCATCACACCTGAAATGATTGTTGAGAAATCGATTTGTATCAATGATGATATCGATGCCGTACTTGATCAATTATTAGCACTTCAATAAGTCTGAATGTTGTAAGCATTCAGGCTTTTTTGTCGCTTTAGCCTGTTAGTATAATTGTCTGAATTCTATTGAAGGGAAAAATGATGAATGCTAAAATTTGAACCGTGAAAGAAAATTTTCGCTAATTCTAAGAGAGGAACAGAACCATGAAAAGACGTCTTGATACTTATAGAATGACAACTCACAACAAAATTAATACTTTAGGCATCATGACGTACGAGTTTATTTATCGTATCTGATTTTTAGTGACCCAACATAAGGAATTTAATCAGGCGGATTGTCAATGGTGCAATCCGTTTTTATTTTATCTTTATTAATACCGCCATCGTCTAAGCGGAGAGGACATACGCCTTCTAAGCGTACAATCAGGGTTCGAATCCTTGTGGCGGTGCCATATGTGGGAGAGGTCTTTAAGCAGTTTCGATACTGTTACCCACACCAAACAAAATATCAAGGAAAGGGGAAGAGGAAAATGTTGAATGCAAAAGGACGAAAAGTATCATTTGAACAGATGATGAATCAAATAGAGAAGTTTTACCAAATGAACAAGCATTATGGTGCACCATTTGAAATCGTTGTTGGTTCTGACTCTCAGGACTTTACTTCAGTCACTAAAATTGTCACCGCAATCGCAATTATCTGTCGTGGTCATGGCGGTATCTTCTTCTATGATATTCAGTGGGATGATACGATTTATGGCATTAAAAAGTATTATGATGGCAGCTATAAAAAGCTGGCTCCACAAATTGTCAAAATCAAGCTGAACACGGAAACATCACTCAGTATCGAGTGGGCACAGGCAATCATCAACTTTATGATTAGTGATGACCAATACAGAGAGATGTTTGACAAGATGCCAGTGACAATTCATATTGATGCCGGACATTCAAAAAAGGGTTTAACTGCGGATATGATCAACGAATTGATTGGCTGGGTACACGCTCAGGGTTATCCATGTTGTATCAAACCTGATTCATTTGCGGCATCTACTATAGCTGATAGAATTTCTAAGTAACCACCACTAAGTGGTGGTTTTTGCGTGAAGATATTTTTATTTATCTGTAATGAGTGGTAAAATGGACTTAGTGAAAGACATGTTGATAGTTGTCAAGAAATGAGGGAATGAATCATGGATTATGAAGAAATCGTTAATATGACGCCAACGAGACGTCGTCAATGTATTAATCAGTTATCAGAAGATGAACGTTATGGTCTTCTCAATTATGTTATTAATCATGCCAAACATACTGTGTTCTTTGGTGGGGCTGGTGTGTCAACAGAAAGCGGCATTCCAGATTTCCGTAGTAAGGATGGTCTTTATAACCAGCATGATGTTCAATTTGATGCCTATACACCAGAATATTTATTGAGTCATGACTGTCTTTACCGTGAAAGTAAAGTATTCTTTGAGTATTATCGCCAAAAAATGAATGTTGAAGGCATCAAGCCAAACCGAGCTCATGAAAAGCTCGCGGAAATGGAAGCCAAGGGGAAACTGGACTGCGTTATCACACAAAATATTGATGGTCTTCATCAAAAGGCAGGCAGTAAGAAAGTTTATGAAATCCATGGTTCAACAATGCGAAATTATTGTGTTGGCTGTGGCACAAAATATCCTGAAGATTTTATCTTTAAAAATACCCAGCCAGTACCACTATGTCCAAAATGTGGCAAGATGATCCGTCCAGATGTCACTATGTATGGAGAATCACTGCCTGATGTTGCATTTATGAATGCCCAAATGGCTGTTATGCGTGCCGACTGCTTGATTGTTGGAGGAACTTCTCTAATGGTCTATCCTGCAGCTGGACTGGTTACCAATTACAATGGTGATTTTCTCATCTTAATAAATAAAGATGTGACAGCTCAGGATCGCTATGCTGATCTGGTATTCCATGATAGTATTGGTAAGGTCATGTCAAGAATCAAAGTCGATTAAAACAAAGAGGAAGGGTCAACGTCTTGACTCTTCCTCATTTTTTTTGAAACCGTTTGATTTTCTTTTAAAGTGTATTTTCGTAAGGTACAATATTAATAGAAGCCAGGGGAACCTGTAGCTTTACGGAGTCTACCGTGCAAATACGCGCATGTACCAGGCATGTAAAACCTGGACTGAAGCCACTCTCAGTATAAATAGAGTGGCAGTTTTCTTTATCCAATTTTTTATTGACTAAAACAAAATAAGATGACATGATAATGAGCGAGGATGGTGTTCAAATATGGTCGAAAACAAAGCTTTAAATGTGACGGTTGGAGAACGCATTAAAACTCTTCGCCGTAAATATCATATGACGCAAGCAGAATTAGCTACAGCAGCTGAAGCTGATCGCTCTTATGTCAGTAATATTGAAAACGGGCAGCGTAATGCTTCCCTGACATTCTTATATAGAATCTGTCAGACATTTGGCATCACATTAAGAGAATTCTTTGAAGATGAATCTTTTATGGAAATATAAACAATAAACTTATTAAATGAAAAAGATATCCTGAAACAGGATATCTTTTTATTACTACTTAATGAGACTACAAACTACTATCTTCAAGTTTAGTAGTAATACTGGCGATCGTAATCTGGCTCAAAACCTCATCGCAAGTTTGATTTAACTTAACGAAAATATCGTCCAGAATATTTTGAACGCCTTGTCGTTGTGCATCCGTTTGATTAATCTCACCACTATGCCAAGTAACATGGATGTAATCATCCGATAAGGCCTTTGCCACTTGTGATAAGGTGATCGTATCAGGGCTTTCGTTTAGTGAGTATCCTCCTGTTACGCCTGCTTTGGTGGTAATCATGCCGGCTTCCTTTAGTTTGATCATGACTCTACGAATGCGGACGGGATGCGTGTTAATTGTTTTGGCAAGTTCATCACTTGAGGCGAGCGACTCACGCTTGCCTGAAAGATGCACTAAAGCATACACTGCAATATTAAAGTCACTTGTCATTTTTGAAAACACGTCCTCTCAAAATTGTATTTGCCTTACATCTATAGAATACATGAATCAAAATATTCTCGCAATAGTTTACAGAATCAAAACATGAAAAAAAGGCTTAAATTCAACGAAAATAAACGAAAAATAACGTTCTTCAAGATTCTCTTAAACACAAATAAAATTGAAATAATCGCAAGAAATGCAAATCAATAGAAAAAAAGTACTGTTTATGAGATAATAATTGCGTAGACTAAAAATTAAGGAGGACTATAATAATGGAATTTTATCGTTGTGAAACATGTGGACAGATTATTGTTTATATCAACAAAACTGCTTGTAATGCATTCTGCTGTGGCCAGGAAATGGTTAAAATTGAACCTAATACAACAGACGCTGCATTAGAAAAACATGTACCAGTTGTTGAACAGGAAGGTAATATTGTCACTGTAAAAGTTGGTAGTGTTGCTCATCCAATGACAGAAGCTCACTATATTACAACAATTGCTTTAGAAACTAAGAATGGTTTACAGATTAAACAGTTAACACCAACTGATGAACCATGTGCAGTCTTTGCTTTAGCTGATGGCGATGAAGTCGTTGCAGCTTATGAAAACTGTAACTTACATGGTTTTTGGAAAAAATAATTCACTATTATACAAAAATCAGTATAATTAATAAGTGTTAATCCTTAAAGAAAGGAAAAATGATTATGCGTCAAAATGTCGATAAACAACTGAAAAAGTCAATCATATGTATCGTCATTGGCATGCTTTGCATGTTGTTTGCGATGTTTATGACGGGCAGTATCAAAACGATTCTGTTGTCAGCTGGTTTGGTTTTACTTGCTGGAGCCATTTATTGGCTGATGCGTCTTGATCAGCGTACTGTCATTGAAGAAAACGAGGAAGCCTTCAAGGATTATTCTCATCACTTGATTATGACACACGCCAGTCATGACCTGCGCACACCAATGAATGCGATTCTTAACTTTTCTAATCCAGAATTGATTAAAGATTCTAACCCAAAAGAATTAATGGAAGCTATGGCTGCCATTAATGATTCGGGTCATTATATGTTGACACTGATTAATGACTTATTCACATTGACAGGCATGGAAAATGATGAAAACCTGTTCCATGTAGAATCAACAACAATTGCTTCTTGTGTCGAGCCAGCTATTGAAATGATGCATGGACGCATTCAAGCCAAGAAACAAATTATCACCGTTAATTATCACAATATAGATAAATATCGCTATGTCAGTGTTGACCCACAGCGTGTACGTCAAATCATGATGAACCTTCTCAGTAATGCCAATAAGTACACCCCAGATGGTGGTTTCATTGATGTACTGGTTGAAGGTGTGGATGTTGATGATCATATCGATGTCAAGATCCATGTGAAAGATAATGGTATGGGTATTGAACATAACAAGTTAAAAGCGATTCAGAAAGCCTATCGTGAAAATATCATTGAAAATAATGATGTTATTGGTTTAGGCTTCTCAACAGTTTTTATCCTTGTCAATGCGATGAATGGCGATTTCCATGTTGAATCAGTTGAAGGTGAAGGGACTGAATGTACAGTATCTTTACAGTGGCCATCATCGAATGGACCTGAAGAATCAACCTATGATTTCTCAATCTTACAAGGTAAGAATGTTTTGCTTGTAGAAGACAACACGGTCAATGCAGAAATCACTAAAGTCATTCTCGAAAATAAAGGTATGTCAATGGATCTGGCAGTCAATGGCCAGCAAGGTGTCGCCATGTTTACTCATGCAATGCCACATACCTATGATTTGATTTTGATGGATGTTAAGATGCCGATTATGGATGGTTTGGAAGCGACTCGTATCATTCGTGCCTCAACACATCCTGAAGCAGCACAGATTCCAATCATTGCCATGACAGCTGATGCCTTCGAAAATGACCGTGAACGTACGTTCAATGCTGGTATGAATGATCATATTGTCAAACCAATTGATCCTGAAGAATTGTATAAGACATTATCGAATTTCCTTTCTCGAGGACAAATGTAAACACAAAACGCGTTATTCCCTAACGCGTTTTTTTATGCAGTTGACTTTTAGTTTCTCTCTTCCTAAAATGAAGGCAGGAGTGATGCCAATGTTAGAGTATATCTCAATTACGACATTTGATGACGAACGATTAGATATTTATGCCCGTTTATCAGAGAAGCAGCTATACCGTTATAACGAACCTGATTTAGGCCTCTTTGTAGCCGAAAGCCCTAAAGTGATTACCCGTGCTTTAGATGCAGGATATGAACCAGTGTCAATCTTAGTAGAAGATAAGACTATTAAAGGAGAAACCCTTGAGGTGATCGAACGTTGTCAGGTCACAACATTTGTCGCTGATTTTAAGACCCTGACTCAATTGACAGGTTTTCATCTGACAAGAGGATTGCTTTGTGCCATGAAGCGTCAGCCACTTATCTCTCTGGAAACGATCTGCAGGCAGGCTAAACGTATCGCGGTTCTTGAAGACGTAGAAAATCCAACTAATGTTGGGGCAATCGTCAGAAGTGCAGCGGCTCTCAATATTGATGCCGTCATTTTTAATCGCGAGTGCAGTGATCCTTTATATCGTCGTGCCGTAAGAGTCAGTATGGGGACGATTTTTCAGGTGCCTTGGACTTTCGTTGGTGATGATTATATGGCATTACTAAAGCGATCAGGCTTTAAAACAGTAGCCATGGCTTTGAGTGAGGACTCGATTTCATTAGATGATGAAAGACTTAAACAAGAAAGCCGATTGGCAATCATTCTTGGTGCTGAAGGTGAAGGTCTTAAGGATGAGACCATCGCTCAGAGTGATTATGTTGTACGTATCCCAATGACACACGGTGTTGATTCATTAAATGTAGCGGCCGCAAGCGCTGTCACGTTCTGGGAATTAAGAAGTAGAGAAGGAGGATGCTCATGAAACGTCTATATTTCTTCTTCGATATTGATGAGACACTGGCAGTTGGTATTCCCGGACATCAATATGTACCTGAGTCAGCGCTTTATACATTAAGACAGTTGGAAGAAAGAGGTCATTTTATTGCGATTGCTACTGGTCGCAGCTACATGCGTGCGATTGATTATATGAAATCAATGGGATTTCATAATATGGTTTCAGATGGTGGCTATGCTTTGACAGTCAATGATGAATTATTATATTGTCATCCTCTTGATCATGATGATTGTATTGCCTTTTTGGAAGAGTGTATTGAAAAAGATATGACTTGGGCGGTTACAACCGATATGAGTGGTGCCCGTTATACCCCGGATATGAAATTCATCCATTATTCCGAAAACTTTCCGTACATGCAGGGGGTCCTCAAAGAAGATTTAAATATCTATGAAGAGGAGAATATTTATAAAATTTATGTCGCTTGTCCTGTTGGTCAGGAAGAAACTTTAGAGACATTGAAAAAACTGCCATATGGACGCTTCAATGACCGCTATATCTATATTCAGCCTGATGACAAAGCAGGTGGTATCAGAGCGATGGTCGATCATATGGGCGGCAACTATGAAGACGTGGTTGTCTTTGGTGATCATGTCAATGACATCAGTATGTTTTGCGATGAATGGACAAATATCGCTGTCGGCAATGCGGTGGAAGAGCTCAAACAAAAAGCAACTTATGTCACTCAAGACGCAGCAGATGATGGCATCTACTATGCATGTGTCCACTTTGGGTGGATCGATGATGATTTTAAACGTTAAAAAGATATTGATGACAATATCTTTTTTTATTTGTTTATAAATAGTTAGGAAACAAAATATTTGTTGACAAAACATTAGTCATAGCTTATCATTGATAGTGACAGGAGGTATGTTATGGCAACACAATGTGGATTTCTGATTTCTAAAATCAAACAGATTCATGATCGTTTGATTGATAGAAAATTGAATGAGCGCCAAATAGATGTTTTTAACGGTGCCCAGGGTCGTGTCTTACATGTTCTTTATGGAGAAGACAATATCCAGATGAATCATATTTCTGATAAGATTGGTTTGTCTTTGCCAACCCTTACAGGATTAATCGATCGTATGGAAAAAAGTGGACTTGTGATGCGTCAACCATGTCTAACTGATCGTCGTAAGCAGATGATTGTTTTAACAGATAAAGCCAAAGGTTTACAAGAGGATTACCAGGCCATCTCAGAAGAAATGGAAGATATCTTTTTCCAAGGTTTTGATGCCGATGAAAGACGTCAGTTTGAAGATATGATTGTACGCATTAAAGATAATTTAGAAATGGCTGATAATGATAGGAGGAAGTAAAATGGATATCAAAAATTTGAAAGCTGTTAACGTAGGTTTAGAAGAGTGTGAATTAAATGGCGAAAAAGTAGTAAGAGTCACTAAACCTGCAGATAATTTGGTTCCTGATGTCGATACTTATGCGAAAGTTGTCGATAGTGATTTTCACAATGGTACGATTACGGTGAAAGTCTTTGCGAAACTATTGCCAACAGCTCCAGACTATGCACGTGGTTTTATTGGTATTGTGTTTAGAGCTAATAAAGAAGACAATGAATTTGAATCATATTATGTACGTCCAACGAATGGACGTCATCCAGATCCTGTCAGACGTAGCCATGGCAGTCAGTATTTCTCATATCCTGGTTATACATTTGATTATTTTAGAAAACATCAGATTACTCAATATGAAGCTCCAGTTGATATTGATTTAGAAGAATGGATTACAATCAAAGCTGTCATCAATGATGATCATGGTGAATTCTATGTCAATGATATGGAACATCCTGCTCTTGTCGTTGATGGTTTCAAGCATGGCAAAGATGCTCGTGGTACAGTTGGTCTATATACTGATATTGGTACTGATGGCTATTTTAAAGACTTAGAAATCGAATACGCAGATTAATCAAAAGAAAAAGCAAACACTGAGACTATCAGGTTTGCTTTTTTTGAGGATTATATGTAGACAAAATGAAAAATATAAAAATAAAAAAATGGCAGGGGCGGCAGGAATCGAACCCGCATCAACGGTTTTGGAGACCGATGCTCTACCATTGAACCACGCCCCTGTTTGGATTGCCCTCAAATAATAACACATCGAAGTTTTAAAAGCAATAGAATTCTTGATTTCTTAATCATGCTTAACTACAAAAATTCAAGGTTTACCTGTTTTGATGAACATGATATGATGTTGTCTAGGAGATGATGAGCCATGTTTTTTAAGAAAACGAATGTTCAACAATTAGAATTTAATCATGCATATGAATACTTTTTAGACCACGAAGAAGTCATTCTTCTTTGTGTGGATGAGATGCGCCAATTCGATGAAAACCATCCCGTAGGTGCGCAATGCTTCCCTTTAAGAGTTATTGATTCTCGTGCAAAAGTTGAATTAGACAAAGACTACGTCTACTATATCTATTCTATAAATAAGTTTACGGCTGAAGATGGCACTAAGAAATTGTTGCGTCAGGGTTTTGATGCCTATTGCTTAGGTTCAAATGTTGAATTTAAAGGTCCTGAAGAAGGTGTCAATATTAAAAACAGAAAGCGTCGTCGTCGCAATAAGGGCAGATAAAGTATGGAAAAAAGACTGTTTTGCTTTGATGTTGACGGTACTTTAAGAGATACTATCGATCATCAAGTGCCTGCTTCAACTATTGAAGCACTTAAACGCCTTAAACTTGCAGGACACAAGATTATTGTCAGCACTGGCAGAGCATGGGATTCTTTACAAAAGACACAGATCGTTGGTTGTGCCCCATGGGATGGCTATGTGCTCAACAACGGTCAGACACTTATTAATGATCAAGGCGAAGTCATTGAAAGTTATGTTTTTGATCCTCAAACAGTTATTGAGACAATTAAAGTCGCTGATTCCCTTGACATGCCGGTGATTCTGAAAAAGGATAAACGTCTTATTACGAGAGAACCAAATGAGTATGTCTATGAAGTTCAGCGTTATTTTAAAAATGTGATTCCTGAAACAGGTCGTTACAATGGTAAAGATAATGTGTATGCCATGGTATTATATGGACCAATTGGTTATGACTATGCACCATATCTTCATATTAAAGGCCTTGATGTCTTACCGGGAATGTCTTATTTTGCTGATGCGACGATTAGTGGTGTTACCAAAGGGACTGCCTGTCTAGCATTTGCGAAACGATTTGGTTTATCAGGGTATACATGTTTTGGTGACTCTCAAAACGACCTGGAAATGTTTAAACACGCTGACTTTGCGATTTGCATGGGTGATGGCGATGAGCTGGCAAAAGCAGCAGCTGATTATATAACTGATGATTTATTCCATGATGGCATACTTAATGCCTGCATTCATTTAGGTTATATTGAGGAGGAAGTATGACAAGAGAAGAAGCTATGACAACCGGTAGAGACCTGGATGTTTATATCGACAGCGAAATGGCTGATGAAAAAACAGGAGAACTTGATGACTTATGGCAGTCAATTTATGATATTGTTCAAGTCGCCACATTTGGTATCGTTGAAGAAGATCCTGAGGAACTCAAAGCTGCCATTGTCTGGCTGAAAGAAGTCCAGCCGATGACGGAAGCTTATAAAACCCTCGCTATTCCTTTTGAAGTTGAATAAAGAAAAAAAGAACCCATATCTAAGATACGAGTAGATGTCTTAGATATGGGTTTTAGTTTGGATTATTTCTTCGTTTTGAAGGAAACAGAGCCGAGTGTCTTTTTACTAGATTTATCAATGAATGTCGCTTTATAGCTGCGGTTTGGTACCAGTTTGGCAAATGTATAAGAGCTGCCACCACTGATCGTTACCTGAGTTGAACTGCCACCAGATAATTTGACAATCATTTTCTTTGAAGAAGAACCAGAAGCTCTAACTGTAATCGAATTCTTTTTGAGAGTTGAACCACTTCTGACAGCAGCGCCACCGGAACTGATTGAATAGCTTAATGCTGATTCTGTCGTTCTTGTTCTTGATGAATGGTTATCTGTCGTTGGTTTTTTCTTCTTTTTGTCTTCCTCTGGTTTTTTCTTCTTTTTCTTTTTATAGTTGGCTGTGTATTTAGTGATTGAGTTCGATTGTGCGCCCTTAGCGGTCGCGTAACCGACAACTTTGAATGTTGTATTCTTACTAACGCGAACAGGAACACTAAATGATTGACTTGATGATGTTTTAGAACCAACTACTTTGCTTCCAGAATAGACACTGACATGATATTTAACTTTCTTTGTCTTTCTGCCCTTTGGAGCATATCTTGAGAATGAAACTCTGATTGATCCACCAGAATAATAAGCACTAAATGATGATAGACGCATCTGGTTATATTCAGCACGAGAAGATACTGTCTTAGGTGTATGTCCTTTTGCGAAATAGCCTGTAAGTACCTGGCCACTTGTATAAGCATTAGGTGCAATATATGGATAAATACCTTTGATAAATCTACGCTTAACGACTGTTTTAGGTTTCTTAAACTTCTTACCACGTTTCTTCTTCTGAAGGTAACGTGCAACTCTTGAGGCAATGGCACCAGCGTCGTTGTTGCCACCTACAAGATATTTATGTTTCTTGACCTGAATCTTACCAGGATAACCATTCCAGAATGCCCATGCATAATCGGCATTGTAACAGCAGAGCCATGAGTCTTTAGATCTGCCTTTAGGGATACCAGGAATCGTACCATCGTGGTTAGATGTACCAGTTTTAGCACCGATTGTATCATTGATGCCTCTTAAATTAGCATACATGCTGTTAGTCTTAACATATTTTGTCATGACATGGCGAAGCATGAAGGCAGTTGCTGCTGAAATCGCACGATGCTTTGCTTCTTGGATCTGCGCATCGATATTAATGATTTCACCGGTGTCAGCCATGATGATGTAGTCAACACAATGTGGCTCAATGTAGTAGCCGCCATTAGAGATTGCAGCATAAGCTGCAGCCTGCTGAAGTGTAGTAACACCATAAGTCCAACCACCAATGGCATATGATAGAGTGACCGTTTGGTCATCCATGTTATAACCAAATCCTTTGAGGTATTTTGTGACTTTTTTAGTACCAACAGCATCAATAACTGATTTTAAAGTATTGATAGCGGCTAAGTTCCAAGAATTACCTAAAGCATTATCGATTGAAACGTCACCATGGAACTTGTTGTCCCAGTTATTTGGTTCCCATTTACCAACTTTGAGCTTACTGTCATCGGCCATATGACCAGTTGACCAGTAAAGATATTCAAAGGCTGCACCATAACTGATGATTGGTTTGATTGATGAACCAGGCTGATGACGTTCTGTATAAGCATAGTCATAGTTACCGGTCTTATATTTTCTTGCAGCAAGGATACCAGTGATGTGACCTGTATCAGATTCCTGAACGACACCACCAACCTGCATATCAACATTACTGTATCTGTATGTTTTACCACTGGAGATATTGTTGAGGAACTTTTGGGTACCCTTATCCATATAAGTATAGATCGTCATGACTGTATCATTTGGATCATAACCAGTTTTTTCTTTAACTTCTTTCGCAACACGGTCTGCATAGGCAGCATATTTACGATTTGTTTTGATTGGATTAGACTTCAATGTCTTTGCAACACTGATAGCTTTGGCTGATTCATACATCGAATCATTGATATAACCATGTTCACGCATCAAATATAAAACGATATCACGTCTTGACTGTGCTTTTTCAATGTTGACAAATGGGTCATAGCTGACAGGGGAGTTGATACATCCCGCTAACATTGCCGCTTCTGGTAATGTCAGATTGCTTGGATGTTTATTGAAATAATACTTACTTGCAGCATAGATACCGATTGAGTAGTCGTTCTTACCGAAGTAAATTTTATTCAAATAGAGCTCCATGACTTTAGATTTAGAGAAACTGTTGGTGACCTTGATTGACATCATAATTTCACCAAGCTTACGTTCGATTGTCTGTTGTTCGGCAGGATAGAACGTTTTCTTAACCAACTGCTGAGTGATCGTTGAACCACCGGCTGTAATACCACCGGCAGTGATATTTGAAATCAGGGCTTTGATAATACGAGGAATATCGAAACCGTTGTGTTCAAAATATCGCGCATCTTCAGCTGAAACGACAGCATCAATCAAAGTCTCTGGTAACTGTTCGTAAGTGATATACTGGCCTTTGGCAGTGCCGAATGTATAGTAAGTTTTACCATGCTGATCGACAAGTTCACTGGAAATCTGAGCTGTCAATTTGTTTAAACTGAAATCTTCAGTTTTCTGGTAAACATTATAAGTATATTTGCCAACAACAGTACCGATTGCCACGCCTGCCACCACAATCAGTGTCAGGGCCACAATCAGGATGTGTTTAAGACCAATTTTTCTTTTCTTAGCTTTCAATGTCTTCATCCTTCCTTTCACGCCATATATATAATAAGGATAAACTACACACTATTATAGCATATTTCGATTGTAAAAATCAAAATAAGTACGGGTAATTATCTTTAAAAAGTATGGTATTTTATAAACGTTTCATAAATATAATTATTTGACGCAAAAATGAAGTCACATTTTTTTGTCACACATTGTACTTCCTTCCATATTTGATACAATAAAAGTGTATTCTAGATATTTCATTAGAATGCCAGCTTCTTAAAAGGAAGCGAGCGAGGAAGGTAAGTGGGAGCAAGGCGACACCGTAAGGTGTCGTTTTCCTTTTCTTTTATGTTTAAGCAACTACTAATTTATCGTATTATTTTTAATTGTCAATAAGTTTTCGGCAGTGAAAGCCATTTCACATAATTTGTGATTGACGAGTAATGATCTGATTAAATTATTTTTGAATACAAATAGTGTTATAGACAAATTTGCTCCCTATAATTTATGAAAAGCACAAATATATTAAAAAAATCTAAATAAAGGTCGATTTTCGACATTTTTTGTTTTACTTTTTTTCACAATAGTGTATATTTAACCTAAGACTAATGTCGAATTGATAAGGGGGGTACTCAATTTGGATAAGTATTTAACAAAAGTGGGGATCTATAATGAAACTGGTAAAGTTTATTACAACTTATCACCAGTTGAATTAGTTGAACGAGCATTAAGCAGAGGCGAAGGCGTTCTGACTGATACGGGGGCACTTTCAATCAGAACCGGTAAATATACTGGCCGTTCACCTCGAGATAAATATATAGTCGATACTGATGATGTACATGATCAGATTAAATGGGGCAACGTCAATGTACCAATGCCAGAAAGACGTTACCGCCGTATTAAAGAAAAAGTTTGCAGCTATTTAAGCTATCGTGAATTATATGTATTTCAGGGCTTTGCTGGTGCCGATAAAAAATATGCACGTAAGTTTACTGTCGTTAATGAACGTGCCTGCCAGAACTTGTTTATTCATCAATTATTAGTCAGACCTACAAGCGAAGAACTTGAAGATTTTGGTTATGCTGATTTCACAATCCTTGTCGCTCCAGGCTTCAAGACTATTCCTCATGACCATACAAACTCTGAAGCAGCCGTCATTATCAACTTTAAAGAACGTTTAGTTATTATCGTTGGTACACAGTATTCAGGTGAAATCAAGAAGTCAGTATTCACAATCATGAACTATCTGATGCCTACTGAAGAAAACCTGCTTCCTATGCACTGTTCTGCCAATATGGATCCAGAAACTGGTGAAACAGCTGTCTTCTTCGGTTTATCAGGTACAGGTAAAACAACCTTGTCAGCCGATCCAAACAGATTATTAATTGGTGATGATGAACATGGCTGGTCTGATGATGGTGTCTTCAACTTTGAAGGTGGTTGTTACGCTAAATGTATCAACTTATCACCAATTAAAGAACCTGCCATCTACAATGCGATTCGATTTGGTGCGGAAGTTGAAAATGTTATTCTTGATGAAAATACAAGAAGACCTGACTACACAGATGATACAATTACAGAAAATACCCGTGTAGGATATCCTATTGAGTATATTGATAATGCGGTTATTCCAGGTATGGGTGGCATTCCTAAAGTCGTCATCTTCTTAACAGCTGATGCGTTTGGTGTCTTACCACCAATTTCACGCTTAAATGAATATGCCGCCATGTATCAGTTCGTCACTGGCTTTACTTCTAAAGTTGCTGGTACAGAACGTGGTATCACGGAACCAGAACCTACATTCTCAACTTTATTTGGTGAACCTTTCATGCCATTAAGAGCTGAAGTTTATGCCAACATGTTGGGTGAACGTATTGAAAAATACAATACCAGAGTTTATCTGCTGAATACTGGTTGGACAGGTGGTCCATACGGTGTAGGTCATCGAATGAAATTAGCTTATACACGTGCAATGGTTACAGCAGCATTGAATGGTGAACTGGAAAAAGCTGAATTCGTTCATGATGAACGTTTCAATCTTGAAGTACCACAATCTTGTCCTGACGTTCCAAGTATCATCATGAATCCACGTGATACATGGGAAGACAAAGAAGCTTACGATATCACTGCTAATAAGCTGGCACAGATGTTTGAGGATAATTTCAAATCTAAATATCGTCGTATGCCAGACAATATTAAAAACGCAGGTCCAAAACCAATTTAAAAATCAAAATGAAAGGTCGGAACATTCCGACCTCTTTTGTTAGAAGGAGAAAATCATATGTCGTTAGATACAGTAAGAGACTATTTTCGCTCAGTAGGCTTTGATGATCGTCGCATTATTGAACTAGATGAATCAAGTGCGACAGTTGCTTTAGCTGCTCAGGCACTCGGTACTCAGGAAGAACGCATTGCGAAGTCATTGTCTTTCATGATTGAAAGTCATGCTATCATAATTGTTGCTGCTGGTGATGCCAAAATTCAGAACGGTAAATATAAGCGTACATTTGGCAAGAAAGCTAAAATGATACCATTTGATGATGTCGAAAAACGTATTGGTCATCCTGCTGGAGGCGTTTGTCCTTTTGGTGTTAAAGAAGGTGTTGCAGTCTATCTAGATGAATCACTTAAACGTTTTGATACGGTTTTTCCGGCTTGTGGTGCCACTAATACCGCCATCGAATTGACGCTCGCAGAACTTGAAGAGCTTGCTCGCCCAGTAGAATGGATCGACGTCACTAAAATTCCTGAGTAAATTTTGAAATGGAAGCATGAAAAAAAGACGCAGACTTCTTTCTTAGGGTATAATTAGAATATAAGGAAGGAGGCTCGTCTTATGGAAATCAAAGTAGAAGTCCAATTATATGAAAAAAATGTCAAAATTGCGGATGTAAAAGCGCTTGTTATTAAAGATATGCAAAGCAACGGTATTGATTTGGCTGATGTTGATACTTTGGATATCTATTACAAACCGGGGACAGGCTCTATCTATTATGTCGCAACAACGATTGACAAAAAGATTTATGGTGTCGGTAACCGCCCACTACATATTTAGACTCTAAGGCATGACTGGACAGTCATGCTTTTTTAATGTCAAAATCCCACTGTGATTGGCAGTGGGATGGTTTTTTATGATCTATTTTAAAACATATTCAAAGACGTGGCTGATTTCTTTGCTGACTTCTTCTTTGCTGGCTTGACCACTAATCAGACCATTGAAGATGACATTGAATTCAGCGCCGGCAACGGCATAGATACGCAGTCGATCTTCATCGGTTAATGCATTACCAAGTATTTCTTCAAAACGTTCGATGTAGAATCTATTGAGGTAATCCAGATAAAGACTGGATAATCCGTTCTTATTCAATACAATAAAGAGTTCCTGATAGCGATCAACATATTTAAATTCAGCCGAGATACGATCGATATTCATTAAATCATTCAATGTTTGACAAGGATATTCTGACCAGAAGGCTTTTTGACATCTGTAAATAAACTGCTTCAAGATATCTTCTCGGGAAGAATAGTTTCGATAGTAAGTGGCTCTGGCAACGCCAGCTTTTTTGACCAGTTCGGTGATGGTGATTTCCGAAAAAGGTTTCTGACTCATCAATTGAAACAAGGCTTCAGTCATACTTTCCTGAGCGATTCTGTGTTCTTCTGTGTGCAGATTCATTTCATTCACCTCAATTTCATTATGACATGTTGTTTTGAATTGTAAAGGACAAACATGTGTCATTCAAAGTTTATAAAAACACAGCTTAGAGCTGTGTTTTAACTATTGTTCAAGATTCTCATCATGTTTTCATCGTAATGTTTCATGAACAGGCAACTGACAATGTAATCAAGGACATAAGACATACTTAATAATGAGGCAAATGTACTGATCTTCACTTCAGGTTTTTCAAAAGATGTTAGGGCAATATGATAAGTACTGTTTTCAATTAAAGTGGTTGCTCTTGGGCTGGAGATGACAATGACTTTGCCACCTTGCTGCTTAAGAATACGTGCTATTTCAATCAATTTTTGATCATCCTCATAACTCCAGACAAATGATACTGAAGTTGGTCCACTGACTCTGGCCGCAGACTTAAAATATTGTTGGGGAATAATATTGACATAAAAATCATGATTTTCAAACTTTGTCTGGAAGGTATTGGCATGGCTGAGATACTGTGGTGATGAATAGACAGTTACACTGTCAACACTGTCGATGGCATCGATAATAGCTTCGATTGTCTCATCATTGATAGACTCTTCAGTCTGCTTAATCGTAGTTTGATATAACTGTCCCAGCTTTTCACGTACTTCCAGTCTCGTATCGTCTTTACTGAACGGAAAGTTGGCATCAAGACTTTGACTGTCAATCTCTTCAGATAACTGTTGCTGAAAAGTTTCAAAACCGCTGCGATTGATTTTTTTGCATAATCGCGAAATTGTTGCGATTGAATAACCTGATAATTGTGCCAGTTCAGTAATTGATTTACCCCTGACAAGATTGATATTCTGGATGAAATAACGAGCACATTCTTTTTCGGCATTTGTCAGATTTGATTGATACTGTAGCCGATAGATCACCGATGACATATGACTTTACACCCCCACATATAAATACTAACAGAAGATTGTTACAATTACAAGAGGAGTATCCGATGTTATGCAATTATTATCAAGTTCAAACTCATGATTATGTGGTAAAAATAATGAACACACTTTTCATAAATTCGTTCAAATGGTAAGATGAATGTATCGGAGGTTTTAGTATGAAATATTCCATTTTAATTGCAGAAGATGATGAAAGTATCGTTGATTTATTGACGCTTTACCTTCAGGATTCTTATGACATCTATAGTGCCAACGATGGTCTTGAGGCACTGGAAGTCCTTAAAAATAATGACATAGATCTAGCTCTTGTTGATATTATGATGCCACGACTAAACGGCTATGAACTAATTGAACGTATTCGTGAACACAACAATATGCCAATTATTGTAGTATCAGCTAAAGTTATGGGACCAGATCGTATCAAGGGTCTTGATTTAGGTGCTGATGCTTATATCACAAAGCCATTTAATCCATCAGAAGTTGTCGCTTATGTGAATGCCACATTGCGTCGTTACCATAAACTAGGTAATTTTGAGAAGAACGAACATGAATCAAAATTCCTGCATGTAGGTGAAATCAGTCTTGATACCGATAATCATATCGTCATCAAAGGTAACCAACAGAAATCACTGACATCAGCTGAATATAAGATTCTCCATGCCTTGATGAAGACACCAGGTAAAATCTATACCAAAAAACAATTATATGAATGCATCAATGGTGATTCTTATCTCAATGATGATAATACGATCATGGTGCATATGTCTAACTTAAGAGGCAAGGTGGAAGATAATCCATCTAAGCCAGAATACATTAAAACTGTGAGAGGAATAGGATACAAAATAGAAGATGTTCAAAAAGAAGAATAAGAGTTTAATCACGACGTGGGTCGTCTTCTTCATTGTTGGCTCTTTGGTTATCTTTGGCATATTTCTGTTGAGTATTTATGCATTCCAGCTTTATTACCTCAGCTACTATTCTTCTATTAGTGATATCGTTAAGTATGAATCAAAACTGAAGAATGATGATTTTATCAACATTCCTATGCAGAAATACCGTAACAGTGCCATCATCGCTTTCGGGGAGAAAAATGAAGTGCTGTATACCAGTGACGAATCACTGCGAGAATCGGTCAAAGCAGAAGATCTATGGCTGATCAAAAATGAAGATGGCAGTATGTATTATAATGTCTACAGTGATGCCAATGTTGCTGGTAACAGTTTGATCGTTTTAGTTCGACAAACCAACGATGGACCAATCACCAGTGATTACTGTATAGTTGATAAGAATTTAAATGTCATTTCTGGCTCACTATTCTCCAGTGTGTCAAAATTGACACAGCATCAGCTGAATCTGATTGAAGGCACTTTTAAAAAGTCAACCAATGAAACGATGGATATCGCTAAATACGAATATCTCAATGGTAAAGGCGAACGTCGTACGATTGTCTTTGTGAGTCCATATTTTGACTCGACAGAATATGATGCGTTAGTTCGACGTTCATGGGTTTTCCTGCCAATACCAATCATATTAGGTATTGCTTTCATTTTGTTCATGACCTACTTGTTTAACCGACGTCTTAAAGCTTCTGTTCATCCTGTTTCTGAAGCCATTGTCAAATATGGTCAGGGTGAATCAGAAATGCTTGATGCAGTCGGTATCTACAGTGAATATGAAGAAATTATCGACAGTTTCAGCTCATTGATGCAGGAACTTGAAGAAAGCAACCGCGCTAAAGTCAAGGCGGAAGAAGAACGTCATCGTGCAATTGCGAATATTTCCCATGACTTAAAAACACCATTGACAGTCATTCAGGGTTATGCCCGTGCCATTATCGATGGTATTGTCCCTGAAGAAAAACGTGATGATTATTTGGAAACAATCTACAATAAAGCCATTTATTCATCAGAAATGATGGATACATTGCTGGCATATACAAAAATGGATTATCCAGAATATTCCTTACATCTGAATGTGGTTGATTTTAATGAATTTTGTCGTGAATATCTGGCATCTAAATATGCGGATATTGAATTTGCAGGATTTGAATTCCATCCATCAATTGATGAAGAACCATTGATGGACGCAATTGATGTCAACCTGATGATTCGCTGCTTTAATAACCTGATCGATAATTCACTAAAATATAATGAACCAGGAACAGGTATTTATTTTAAAGTTACTCAGGAGGAGAATCATATTATAATTAATGTTGCGGATGATGGTATCGGTATTAATGCGGATATCAGAGACCGTATATTTGAACCATTTGTAACCGAAAACAATGCGCGTACACCAGGTAAGGGTACGGGTCTTGGTATGACGATTACAAAGACGATTATTGAACTTCATGGCGGCACGATCCATGTAGTCAATCATCCAACACTTGGTAAAGGCGCTGAATTTGAAATCAGCCTGCCAATCATAACAGAAATCAATAATGGCAAAGCATAAAATCATTAGTAGAAAGGAGAACAATGATGAGTGCACCAAGAAGCAGAGAAAAACATGTCACCAATAATAGTAAAGGTGTCGCTAAAACCGGTAGTGGCACACATGGTGGTAAAGTAGGATCAGGCGGCTATTTTGAAGGTGGCGGCAAAGGGTCACAGCGTGCCGGTGGTACGACCCGTAGTCCAATCAGCATTATTATTATCATTATCGCATTGCTGTTTGGTGGTGGTGGAGGACTGTTCTCAAGCATGTCAAGTAACAGTATGCCATCAACCACAACAACTAATTTGAATGGTGCAAGCGGCAGTTCCAGAGGCTGGCGTTTAGGCAATAATACCGGCAATCTGAATACATCAATTGTTGGTGGTACCCGCAAGAAATACACAACACTTAAAGGTAATGGTAAAGATGAAATGACATTGATGGTCTACATGTGTGGTACAGACCTTGAATCAAGAAGTGGTATGGCTACATCTGATCTTAATGAAATGCTCAAAGCAACCACTACAAACAGTAAACTTCATATTCTCGTTTACACCGGTGGCTGTGCACGTTGGAAAAACAACGTCATCAGCAGTTCTTATAACCAGATTTATGCGATTGAAAATGGTAGATTTGTCACTAAAGTAAATAATGATGGCGCTAAGGCTATGACATCACCATCAACTCTGACTGGTTTTATTAACTGGTGCAACAAGAATTATCCAACATCTAATCGTAAAGCTTTGATTTTATGGGATCATGGTGGAGGTTCAATCAGTGGTTATGGTTATGATGAAAAATATCGAACCAGTGGCACGATGACACTGTCAGCCCTTCAGAAAGCATTAAAAGCAACCAATACAAAATTTGATTTTATTGGTTTTGATGCCTGCCTGATGGCAACCGTTGAAAACGGCTTGATGCTTAATGATTTTGCCGACTATATGATTGCCAGTGAAGAAACAGAACCAGGTATTGGCTGGTATTATACAAACTGGGTCAGTCAGCTCAATAAAAATACATCAATCAACACCCTTGAATTAGGTAAGATGATTGCTGATGATTTCGTTGCTAAATGTGCAACATCATGTGCTGGTCAGTTAACAACGTTATCAGTTGTTGACTTGGCAGAACTTGCGGCAACAGTACCTGATGTCTTTAAGAATTTTGCAGCAAGTACTCGTTCAATGATTTCTAATAGTCAGTATAAAACCGTCTCATCTGCCCGCAACAATGCCAGAGAATTCTCACGTACCGCAAGAGTTGATCAGATTGATTTAGCTGACTTTGCAACGATCCTTGGAGAAGATGAAGGTAAAGAGTTAAGTGATGTATTGTTGAGTGCAATCAAGTATAACAAGACATCAGCCAATATGACAAATGCTTATGGTCTTTCTGTTTACTTCCCATATACCAAAGTCAATAAAGTTGATACGATGGTCAATACTTATAAAGCTATTGGTATGGATGCTGAATACACAAAATGTATCCAGGAATTTGCCAAAGTAGAAGTCACTGGACAAGCCGCTTCACAGTCAACTGGTAATCCTTATCAGTCACTCTTTGGCAATAATACATCACCATCACAATCTACGATGACTGAGCAGGCAATTGAAACCTTGCTGCAAAGCTTCCTGACAGGCAACTATGGAACATTGAGTGGTTACTCATCTAGTAATTCACACTTCCTGACGGGTCGCAGTATCGATGATGAAACAATAGCTAATTATGTTGCTGAGAATCAGTTTGATACTTCTGAATTACAGTGGAATGGCACTTCAATGAAGCTGTCAAAAGCTAACTGGGAACTTGTTGAAGGATTAGAGCTCAACATGTTCTATGATGATGGTGAAGGCTATATCGAGTTAGGTCTTGATAATATTTATGATATTGATGGTCGTACCTTAAAAGGCAGTGATGATCGCACATGGCTTGCTATTAATGGTCAACCAGTTGCCTACTATCACACTCAGACCTTTGAAGATGGTGACAACTATACAATTATGGGTCGCGTTCCATGTCTGTTGAATGGTACTAGAGTTGATTTGATTCTGATTTTTGATCAGGATAATCCACATGGATATATCGCTGGTGCCCGCTTAGACTATGGTAAAAAAGTCGATACTCAGGCACGTGGTTTGATCGAACTGCAAAAAGGCGACAAATTAAAATTCTTATGTGATTACTACTCTTATGATGGTGATTATATTGATACTTACTATTTAGGTGAAACCATGCGCGTCACCTCAAAGATGGAAATCTCTAATGTTGATGTTGGTGATGGAGATGTCTTTATCTCTTATCGTTTCACTGATTTGTATAATAATCACTTCTGGACACCAGCATTAACACTGTCAAAACAATAATATCAAAGGGGTAGCTTTAAACTGCCCCTCTGATTGCAGGGGACTCTATTAATGAAAAAACAAACAATGCCTCATGGCAAACTATATAAGGGTTCTGAACAGAATGTCATCATTGTACTTGTGCGACGACGTTTTCGTCATGAAATGTGTCGTTACCTAGTCAAGCATGGTATTTCGGCATTCGCAATGGACATTGATCTGCCCCTCGCAAAGGCATCAATCGATGATCTTGAAGAAGTCTGTGCTTTCTTGAAGCAGACATATAGTCAAATTGGATTGCTTTGTTTTGAAACTTATAGTGTTTATGGTCTTTATGGTGCAACAGTATGTCCGGATATCAGTCTGGTTGTGGCATCATTGCCAATGGACCGTGTCTTTGAAAGCTTAAAACTGGGACAATCCATGTTGTCCTATCGTGGTGAAGATGTACCTTATCAATCAATGGGAATGGATGCTCAGGAATTGCATCACTTACATCATTTTTACTCACGACGCTTTCATCACAACCGTTACATCGAGGTCTATGAATTTGCTTTGCTGAAGACTGAAGCAGCAGGTCTCATTGATTGTCATCAAATCAATGGTGATTTATATCTGTTTTCTAGTGCAGATGATGTTTATTGGAACAGTCGTGAAGCTTGTCGCCGTATTAAGAAACAATTGATTGCCAATAACTTTAAGAGACGTTTCAAGCATGTTCTGTATAAACGTGGCGCCCATGATTTAATGCCACTTGAGGTTTATAATCGTGGAGCGAGCTTGCTGAGTCATCCTGATCAAGCAACTCAGGGCAGTCGCCAGGACTTTGGTGAACAACTTGAAGCCATTTTAGATGATTGGCTTGAAGCAGGACGTTTTTAAAGATTTTTAAGTGTGTTTGTTGTATAATACAGTTATGATAATGATACATATTAAGAAAAGGAGGGAACAGAATGGCTTATCGCATTTTTACTGTCAATGAAGACGGTTTTCTGGCCTATATGGTTTTGCCAGAACAACGTGCTAAACTGGCAGTCATCATGATGTTTGATGGCGATGTACAATTACCAGCCACTGATATTGTGCGTTATTTGTCTGATTTAGGCTATATTGGTGTCTATCTGCCACTCTATGGTGGCCGTGGCCAGTCACGTACACCAAACTGTATCCCGCTTGAATATGTCGAAATGGCAGTTGGCTATTTGCGCCAACGCCTCAATGTTCAAAAAATTATTCTTTATGGCATGGGCCTCGGTTCAGTTTTTGCCTGTTATGGCGCTTATTATCTTGAAGATGTTGATGGTGTGATAATGGTATCACCAACACATGTCAATTATTCAGGTGTTGGTTCAAGACGTCGTCAGACTGGCCATTCGCTTGTGACCTATAAAGGAGAAGAATTACCTTACCTTACAGTAGACTTTAAAGTCAGTCATCAGTTCGATGCTTTTAATAATGCTTACTGGCATTTTAAAGAAGAAGAAATGGCTCTTTTGCCAATCAGCAAACTAAAGTCAAAAATTTTGATCCTGGCATCTGATTCTGATGAAGTCTGGCCAGCTGCTTATTCATTGAAAAAGATGGAGTACCAGCTGAAAGATGATTTATACCCATACGCCTATAGGACGCATATCTTCCATAATGCCAGTCATTATATTGGACTGTTCCCAGAAACCAATGATGTGAGACGTTATTTACGTCAACAGCTTGTAACATCGAATACGGAACGTCGTCATCGCAAGATATGCAATCAAGCCCGAGATGAATCGGCAACAATGATTTATGATTTCTTTAATGAAATCATTTCTGATGAATAAACTATAAAAAGTAGGGCACTACTTTCCGCCTGCATTATAGACAAATGTAACGGAAAACGTTATAATAATCTTGCTGCAGATGCCACGCCATAATAATAATGTGGATATGCAGTATGGGGTATGCCCTGGTGGTGCGGGGCATAGAAGGATGAAAACGGGAATTCGTGGAACTTTGATGTTAGGAGGAGGCATCTTAGTTTCACGTTTTCTTTTGTACGAAAGAGGGACACTATGGAGATTACAACATATGCAGCCAATCAACCAGTGTTGCTGCTGATTGATGGACTAGTCAGCTTTGAGCATGTCATCACCTATTTACGTGCTGATTTCCATATTATTGAGGTGCATGTTGATGGCAATCGTGTTGATGAAAACATTGTTGAGCTCGAAGAATACATCAAGGACCATTGTGCAGGTCATGTTGACTATGCCTATGGAACGGATATGGGTGGCCATATATTGATGAAACTTTGTGCGCGTCAACAAGTCCATATTGATCAGGCGGTATTTGGCTCTATCAATGCTAAAAATCATAGTCGTTTCGTTAGTTCTTGTATTATTTTCTGGATGTTGCTTATTTATGGCCATTTAGTCAAGAAAAAAAGATACCCATGGTGGTATCGTCTCTTTCATAGACAGTCCAGTCGTGCCCGCAGACAATATAATGAACGTTTAGCATTATTGATGCTTGGTCATTTTGGTGATCAGTATAATGATTTGAAATCACTTCTGAAGTGGCATTTCACAAGCTCCTGGCCAGCATCTTTCACTACCGATACCAAACTTCATTTCTTCTGGTCAATGAAAATGGGAGCCCGTTATCCCCGCCGCTATATCAAACAGTTTGCTCATCTTGGCCTGGTCATGATGAATCAGTACCAGGAAGAAATGCTGGTGGTGTATCCAATGCGCTGGGTTCAGTTTTTAAAGAATACATTTGATCCAAAATCTATACCCGTATAAAAAAAGATGTCGCATGACATCTTTTATAGTATACGCTGTCTTTCACCAATTGTGTATTGCAGGTAAGCGCTTGGATTTGACAGATAAAACCATTGCAGTGTTTTGCCTGTCAGTTCATTGTAATAACGCTTTAAATCTGGTACACGGCGTAGAATGACACGAGTTAGTTCTTCATCTTCAACAAAAGCAACAGTGCCTTCATAAATGAGTGAACGGTCATGACTGATAGCCGCGACGACTGACAGGCGGGGTCTTTCAATCATCAGTGTATGTTCATATGAATATTTTTCGACCGCAAATAGAATACGGTTATTGCGGAACAGTTTAATCTTTGTTGGCATCACAAAAGGCTTGTGGCCATTAACGATTGTAATATAGAACATATCTGCAGAATTAAGCATCGTACTGATTGAGAGTATTGGATCCATTGATTGTCACCTCCGTCTGTAAAATTATTATATACTATATTGTTTTAGATTGAAAAAAATATTTTCAGATATTTATTGGGTCGATATAATAAATATGAGAAAGGAATGACGCAATGAAAACAATCAAAAGACTAGCTCGTTTGCTGATGATAGTCGCATTTGTCTTCACAATTGTGGGATGTAAGGAGAAGAGCACACCATCTGCAATCACTGAAGATGGTACTTATACATCAAAAGAAGATGTAGCCTTGTATTTGCACACCTACAATCATCTGCCAGACAATTTTATCACTAAGAAGCAGGCACAATCATTAGGCTGGCCCGGAGGCGGTCTGGATGGCTATGCTGATGGTAAATGTATTGGTGGTGACCGTTTTGGTAACTATGAAGGACAGCTGCCAAAGAAAAGTGGGCGTCAATATTATGAATGCGATATTGATACCCTTCATCAAAGCAAACGTGGCCCTAAACGTATTATTTATTCCAATGATGGACTGATTTATTATACAGAAGATCATTATAAAACCTTTGAACAGTTATATGGAGATTGATTATGAAAGTGATTGATATTGATTTAAAAAATGTAACGACTACTAGAGGCTTTCATCGTGTTGTCAAAAAAGGGCTGCAGGCACCTGATTATTATGGTTATAATCTTGATGCTCTTTATGATGTTTTGACGACGATCAATGAAGAGACACAAATAGTTTTTCATAATTTCAAGGTTATTAAGGCCAATTTGCCAGATTTAGCTGACACACTTGAAGGATTACTACTTGATGCAACAGAAGAAAATGATAATCTGGAAATTATCACAATTGATGGAGAATAAGGAGGAGCAACAATGCCATTTATTGATTCAAAAATTACTGTATCTGTTGATGATGCAACAAAAGAAGCGATTAAGAATGAACTAGGTAAGGCTATTTCAATTCTACATAAGCCTGAAAGCTATCTCATGGTAGGTATCAAAGATAATTATGATCTCTATTTTGCAGGTCAAAAACTTGAAAAAGGTGCTTTTGTATCGGTTCAATGTTATGGTAAACCAAGTTCTGCAGATACTGATAAAATGACCGCACGTATTTGTGAAATCTATCGTCAATTACTGGATATTCCTGGCGACCATATTTATATCACTTATCAGGGCATTGGTGATTGGGGCTGGGATGGCAGCAATTTCTAATCAATGAGCATGATTATCATGCTCTTTTTATAATGAAAGATTATGTCTTATCGTTTAATAATATTTGACATGGACGGAACGATTCTTGATACGCTTGATGATTTAAAGAACAGCCTCAATTATGCCCTGGCATGTAATCACTTGCCGTCAAGAAATACTCAGGAAGTCCGCAGTATGATTGGCAATGGTATTCGCCGTTTAGTCGAATTAGGTGTGCCTGCAGGCGCAAGCCTTGACGTTGTCGATCAGGTTTTCGCTGATTTCAAACCACACTATGATCAACACTGCCTTGATTTAACGCGTCCTTATCCAGGCATCATGGAACTTCTTAAAGAACTCAAAGCACAAGGCTATAAGCTGGCAGTTGTTTCCAATAAAGCTGACTCTGCCGTTCAATCATTAAGTCAACGATATTTTGCAGATTATTTTGACATTTCTGTTGGTGAGCGTCCAGATGTCAGAAAAAAGCCGTTCCCAGATAGTGTCAATCAGGTCATGAAAGAACTCGACATTGCCGCTGAAGATACACTTTATGTAGGTGATAGTGAAGTTGATGTTGAAACCTGTCAAAATGCCAATCTTGATCTTATTTTAGTTGATTGGGGCTTTAGAGATCGGAAAATTTTGTTGACAATGCCGGCAAAAACTGTTATATCTATCCCGGACGAGTTGCTTCAACACTTAAAAAAGGCATGTTAGGAAAATCACTAATCTGATGTCGTTTATTTCTTAAGAAATTCTTAAGAAATGGTTTGATGTTTGTGTAAGTGTTTGTTATAATAGACTCGTCTAGGAGATGAGTCGATGAAAACTTTAAGCAAAAAAAGCAGTTTAAAGAAAAGAATAAATTCTATTAAAAAAACATTATTGGTTTTAACTCTATGCCTTGTTGGTATTCAGGCAGTAGGTTTTGATAAAGCAGACCGCATTCCACCAGTCATCAATTCTTCAAAAGTATGGCTTCCATATGGTGAAACATTAACTGGTGAAGACTTAAATGTCACTGATGATAGCGGTGTTGATGATATGATCAACATTACTATTGATGAAGGTGACTATAACAGTGGTGTTCTTGGCTTATACGAAGTCTATGTTACAGCAAGTGACTGGATGAAGAATTCAACAGAAAAAGTTGTTGAAGTTGAAGTCTATGATGCTTATCCACCAGTTATGGCTATCAAAGACGAAGATGCTACAATCCAGGTTGAAGCTGGTACAGATTTCGTTTATGGTGATTACATCAGCGCTATTGATGATGTCGATGGTGATGTATCAGATCAGATCACAGGTGATGATGTTGATACTAAAAAATTAGGTGGTCAGGTTATTAAAGCCAAGGTACGCGATAATGCCGGCAATATGACTGAAGAAGAGTATGCAATCGATGTTGAAGATACAGTCGCACCTGTCTTTAAGTTTAAAAAAGGTAAGAACGCAAAAGTTGGTTACCAGGCTAAATTTGATTTAGATGATTATGTTGACATGGTTGATGCTGGTGATGACAACGCCACTATGACTGTTGAAGGCGATGTTGATACTTCAACTCTTGGTAAAGTCTCTAAGTTAAAACTTACAGGTGTTGATGCTTCAGGTAATATTTCTGAGGAAACTCTAAAAGTCACTTGTGCTGATTTGACAGCACCAAAACTTAAACTGAAATATGCATCTGCTACAGTTGAAATGAACAGCACTTTCAATCCACAAGAATTTGTTGCTAAAGCAAAAGATGATGTTGATGGTGATTTAACTAAGAAAGTCACAACTGACGGTGTTGTTGATACAAGCCAGAGTGGTCAGTACACTGTTACATTTGTTGTATCAGATAAAGCTGGTAACAAGACAACTGCAACTTTAGATATTGAAGTTGTAGATGATATCAAGGCAACAGGATTGATCAATACTGCAAAAACTAAACTTGGACATGCTTATGTCTGGGGTGCAACTGGTCCTAACGTCTTTGACTGTTCAGGATTTACACGTTGGGTTTTCGCTCAGAATGGTATCTCATTACCTAGAACTGCAGCTGCTCAGTATAGTGCAACTAAGAGAGTCAGCAGAGGCGACTTAAGAAAAGGCGATTTGATTTTCTTTAAAGGCACAACAGGTAGAGGCGGTATCACTCACGTAGGTATTTACATCGGTGATGGCCAATTCATCCATGCTGCAAACAGCGGCATTTCATACAATAACTTATCTGAAAGCTATTATTCAGCTCACTATGCTGGTGGCGGCAGACGATAAGATTTAACGCAAAAACAACGGCTTTAGTTGATTAACTGAAGCCGTTTTAAATTGGCATTATTCAGTCGAAATCAAGGCAAAGCTGCCCTCAGATGTGAAAGATTTAATTCGATTTCAGTTTTTTTCGGCGTTTTAATTGATTTCAAAACTGATTTTGTTACAATGTATTTGTGCTAAAGGAAGTGGTTAAAAATGAAGTGGAAAGAAAGAATTAGAAACAGCTCATGGTATTCAACTGCAGTAGCCTTATGCATTGCGGTCGTTTTGTATGTCTTCCTTACTCATTTGGCCACTGTTAAGCACATTCTAGGTGTCTTGATTGGTTTTATCAAACCGGTAATCACAGCGTTGATTATTGCTTATGTTTTAGATCCAATCGTTAGATTCTTTGAAAGACTGTTCAACAAGAAACTTAAGTCACCAACTGCTTCCCGTAACATTGCTACATTGATTACCTTTGTCATGGTAATCATAATCATGGTTATCATTGCCTATGAATTAATTCCACAACTCGCCAATAGTGTAATGACGTTCTTGGGCAATCTTGACAGTTACAATGCCAGCTTTGAAGCCTGGTTACGTACTCTTGACTTTATGACACCAGAGCATGTGACAAGTATTATGGAACACCTGAATCGTCTCAGAAATATTGCTGAAACATTAGGCACAGTCATTGTCAATAATGCAACAGATGTTTTACATGTGTCATTTAATATCGGTTCGATGATTATTAATGGTTTCATTTCATTCATTCTCGCAATGTATATGTTGACTTATAAAAACAAGCAGCTTGCCAGTTTTGAAAAAATGTTCCGCGTTGTAATGAGTGATGAAGCTTATGGTAATTTCACGACCTTTATCATGAAATGCAACTATATTCTGATTCGCTTTATCAGCTGTGACCTTTTAGATGGTTTGATCGTCGGCGTAGCTAATGCGGTCTTTATGACTATTATGGGCATGAGCTATGTGCCACTTATTTCTGTCATCGTTGGGGTAACAAACCTGGCACCTACATTTGGTCCATTTGTTGGCGGCTTTGTTGGCGCATCAATTCTCTTATTAGTCAATCCAATGCATGCATTGATCTTCTTGATCTTCACGTTGTCATTACAGCAGGTTGATGGTTATGTTATCAAGCCATTATTGTTTGCAGATGCATTTGAAATTCCATCAATGTGGGTATTGATTTCAATTGTTGTTGGGGGTCGTATGTTTGGTGTCTGGGGCATTATTCTTGGTATCCCAACAGCAGCCATTATTGACTTCACTTATCAGGAAATTATCTATCCACAACTTGAACGCAGGAAGGAAAAAATGCTGGCAAAACAGGAAAATATTGAACCTTAATAGACCACAAAAGTGGTCTATTTTTATATTTTGAAAAGATTAAAAAAGTGTTCCTAAATCGCTTGCAAGCGCTTACATTATAGTGTATATTATAAGTGCAAGGTAAGAAACGAATTCTTATCTGAGACAAAAGATACTTTGAATATTGCTCCTGGCATAACAAATAATGATTGTGAGCGTCATTAGGCAAAGCCAGACAAGAAACTACCCATTATTAATATTTAACATCGCATAAGTTAAAGATTCAAAAGCAATAATAATACTGAATCTTTATAAACAATTCGTTATTATTTATTAATAGAAGGCTGTTCTGCTTGTCGTTTGTTGGTGGCACAATAGGTTGTGACGATGATTCAAAAGCCCATATACAAAGAGACTATTTAAGGGATCCCGCGATATATACAAATAGTGACATTAGTCAGAGGTATAGGCAGAGTAAGAGGCTATTAAAATATTCACATATACCATCACACTAGGGGTTTCGAGCAATAATAAAAATCAAAGTATCTTTTTTGCTGGGTTAAAAAAATATATTTTTTTAAAAAATCATTAAACACTTGTAAACGCTTACGTGTTTGTTATAATTAGATTAGCAATAAAAGGTTGCCCCTCAAGCTTGGTTCAAATCCCCCTTTGAACTAGGCTTTTTTATTTGTCGCTTCTTTGTTATAATGAAGCACGGAGAGTGATACATATGGAATTTGTAATTGAAAACAATCAGTTAATACAATACATCGATCAGGGACAGACAGAAATCACGATTCCTAAAGAAGCAGAAGTGATTTCCGAGATGTTGTTTCGTGGTAACGACTCATTAGAATCAGTGACTCTTTCTGAAGGTGTCAAAAAGATAGGCCGTGGTGCTTTTAGTGATTGCCACCATTTAAAATCAGTCATCCTTCCAGATTCTTTGGAAGAAATTGAAGATGGTGCTTTTTTAGGCTGTCATGCCCTGACTTCATTGACATTGCCAGAATCATTGACTTATATGTCACGTGCTTTGCCAACAATGGTGCCAGTACATTTGACACGTCATGGAAGAAAAACAACGATTACTTTAAAAGATAAAGATTTCCATCTCAATGATTCATTCATGGCTGGTCGCGATAATGACTATTTCCACAGCTTATGTATTTATCAGGAAGGGGAATTGCGTGAAATCTTTGATTTGATCAAGGATATGGATTATCGTATTCCTGCAGCTTTCGTATTGTGGGATCTTGAACAGGATCAATATTATAAAGACTTTATTGAACGCAATACGATTCGTAGTTTTCGCTACATGATGGATACTCATGATGAAACGCATTTGCGCTTTATGCTTGATTACTTAAGCGAAAAGAATACCAATAGTGTGATTAAGTATGCTCACAAAACAAACAATACTGAAGCCTTAAATATTATTGAAACCTATTTAAAGGAAAGAGAACATGCCAAAGATTAAATGTGCCATCTTCGATATGGATGGTTTGATGTTCAATACCGAATATATCCGTGGTGTTATGCTGATCGACGTAGCTGCTGAATTTGGCTACACAGTGACAATGGCTACCCGCTGTAAAATGTTAGGGCGCTCTCGAGCAGATATCTATGATATTTTACGCGGTGATTGTGGAGCCGATTTTCCTGTCGACGCTATTTTGAAAGAACGTACAAAACGTGAAGAAGTCTATTATCAGGAACACGGTGTTCCTGTCAAAAAGGGATTGTTTAATTTATTGCGTTACTTAAAATCACAAAATATTTTAGTGGCAGTTTGTTCATCAACTGCACTTGATATAGTTGAAAGACGATTGGAGGCAACAGGCGTCAAGCCTTATATTGACTATGTCGTAGGTGGCAATATGGTTAAACACAGTAAGCCAGATCCAACCATATTCCTATTGGCAAAAGATTATTTCCATATGGATGCTAAAGATTGTATGATCTTTGAGGATTCGAAAGATGGCATCTTAGCTGCATACAATGCGCATATACCAGTGATTTGTGTGCCAGATCTTGTTGAGCATGATGATGACATTACTAAGCTGACATACCGTACCGTTAAAGATTTAGATGAAGTAATTGATGTATTAGAGGAGGATGCATGATGTTACCAGAAATGAAAGCCGCCATCTTTGATCTAGATGGTGTTCTTCTTGATTCAATGGATATCTGGGTCGATGTTGACAAAGAATTCTTTGAGATGCATGGTATGGACTATACACCAGAAATCAGTAAGCATCTTTCGACTCTTAACATGGAGCAGGGTGCTAAATATATGATCAATGACTTTCAGCTTGATTTGACGGTTGACGAAGTGATGAAACAACTTCTTGATATTGTCATGGATATGTATTTACATGATATCGATGTTAAACCTGGGGTTTTGGAACTGTTAGAGCTCATAAGTAAACAAGGTATCCCAATTGGCCTTGCAACTTCAAACACACATGAACTTGTCGGTGCTTCACTTAAAGCTCATGGCCTCAATCATTTTTTTAAGGCCGTTGTGACTTGTAACGATGTAGGTGCAGATAAAGGGTCCACAAAAGTTTATGATCGCTGCTGCGAGATTATGGATGCAGATATTGCCCAAACATACGTCTTTGAAGATTCGCTTCATGCTATCGCCACATTAAATGAGTCAGATTACATCACTGTTGGTGTTTATGACCCGTATAGTGAGGTGGAACAATACATGATTGAAGAAATCAGTGATATATATGTCAAAGATCTCAATGATTTTATTAAGAAAATGAAAATTTAATAAGTGTTCACATTGGATTCATAATGTAAGACTATAGTAAATTTGACAAAAGAATTTGTCACATTCATAAATTTTCCTTTCTTAAAATATTTTTGACAAAAAGAGATGCCGCACCCCCGGCATCTTTCTTTTTGTCTGTGAACGTGTTAAAATGAGCCATATTTCAAAAAAGGAGTGACCCTTATGCCAACAATTAGACTCTACGATCAAACACCATATGAAACAGAATTCAACGCAATTATTAAAACCGTTGAAGTTGAAAAGAAACGTACTTTGATTACTCTTAATCAGACTCTGTTTTTCCCTGAAGAGGGTGGTCAGGAATGTGATGAAGGCACAATCAATGGTTTAACGGTTACTCATGTAGCAATTAAAGATGGTGTCATCATTCATACATTAAAAGGTCGCATAGAAGATTTAACACCAGGTATGAGTGTTCATGGTGTTATTGACTGGACTCACCGTTTTGATCAGATGCAGAATCACAGTGCTGAGCATCTTGTCTCGGGTATTGTCCATAATCATTTTGGATATGATAATGTAGGGTTTCATTTAAGTCGCAATGAAATGACCGTCGATTATAATGGACCTTTGAGTGATGAGGACATTCGTTTTGTTGAAGATCAAGTCAATGTGGCTATTACCAGTAATGTAGCCATCAAATGTGAATATCCTGATCCATCAAAGCTTCCCGAAATAGATTATCGTTCAAAACTGGAATTGACTGAAGATGTGCGTATTGTCACCGTAGAAGGTTATGATGTTTGTGCCTGCTGTGCGCCTCATGTACGTACCACAGGAGAAATTGGACAGTTAAGAATCATTCGTTGGATTCGTAACAAACAGGGCATCAGACTATGGCTGATCGCTGGCCAGCGTGCGTTAAAGTATGAACAGAAAGATTTTGATAACCTTACGGAAATCTATCATCTTTTAAGTGCCAATCAGACCAGTGTTGTCAAACATGTGAACCGTCTGAATGAAGAAAACGGCCAATTAAAGAAGGCTATGCATGATATGGCTTTACATTATATGCAGGAAAAAGTTGAACAGCTGAAAACTCAAACTCATATTTATCTGTTTGAAGACAACTTGTCATCAGGCATGATTCGCGACATGATCAATTATATGCTTGAAGTCAGCGCAGGTTATGTCGGTGTTTTTAATGGAAATGATCAACAAGGCTACCGCTATGTGATTGCAGCAAAATCATTAGATGCCCGTACGATTGGCACACTGCTAAGAGATGCCGGTGGTAAAGGTGGTGGCAAGATGGAAATGATACAGGGTTTCATCAAATTGACACACGATGAATTAAGCGGACTATTACCTCATTAATTATCTGTGATAGCTTGCAAAATAAGAAAAGGTCAGTATAATGTGGTTTAAATTGAGGGGGAACTTAATATGGCAACAGTATTACCATTTAGAGCAGTAAGACCTGATAGTAAAGTCGCTGATCAGGTTGCAGCCTTACCTTATGACGTTTACACACGTGAAAGTGCCAAACAGTATGTCATCGATAAGCCATTGTCGTTTTTAAATATTGATCGTCCAGAAACACAATTTCCTGATGGCTATGATATTTATGCACCAGAAGTTTATCAAAAAGCTAATCAGCTTCTCCAATCACAGCGCAGTCAGAAAATTTATATTCAGGATCATCAGAAACACTACTATGTTTACGAATTGACAATGCAGGGCAGACGTCAGACAGGCATCGTTGCCTTATCATCAATTGATGATTATATCAATGATGTTTGTCGTAAACATGAGAATACCATTGAAGAAAAAGAGTTAGACCGTATCAACCATGTTGATGTGTGCTCAGCACAGACTGGTCCGATTTTCTTAGCTTATCGTGCTCAAAGAGCGATAGATCGCATCGTCAGAGAAGTCAAAAAACATCAATCAATTTTTAATTTCGTCGCTGATGATGGCATTCGTCATCGTGGCTGGAAAGTTTCCGAAGAACAGACAGATGCTATTATGCGTGCTTTTGAAAAAGTTAAATGCACATATATCGCAGATGGTCATCATCGTGCCATGTCAGCAGTGAAAGTTGGCCTTAAACGACGCGCAGCTCATCCTGATTATGATGGTACAGAAGAATTTAACTATTTCTTATCCGTGTTATTCCCAGACAATCAGTTAAAAATCATGGATTATAACCGTTTTGTCAAAGATCTTAATGGCTTAACTGAAGAAGAATTTTTGAATCAGCTCAGTGAATCATTTACAGTCAATGAACTTCATGGCAAGCGTCACCCATTACAGAAATTTGATGTGACTATGTATCTGCATCATAAATGGTATTTATTACGTGCAAAACCAGAAGTCATTGCTTCACGTGTTGGTAATGTTGTTGAAGAGCTGGATACATCACTGCTACAGGATGTTGTTCTCAAACCGATCCTTGGTATTGATGATCCGCGTACCGATAAACGCATTCAATTTGTAGGTGGAATTGAAGGCTTAGATGGCCTCACAAAACGTGTTAATGCAACCGTTGATGGCGTCGCTTTTGCGATGTATCCAACCAGTATTCAGGAGCTGTTTGAAGTAGCTGATGCACACCTGTTAATGCCACCAAAATCAACCTGGTTTGAGCCAAAAATCAGAAGTGGATTATTCATTCACGAAATCGAAAGATAAAGCAAAATAGAATGCCAGCAGGCTATGGAAATCATCGCTTTTCTGCCTCTGGCATTTTTAATATTTACATGATAATTCGTAATAAATTCGCATTTTCATGACATTGTTCATTTCTCGAAAATGACAATTGTAAATTAAAATCGACAAATCAAAAATTCGATTTTCAAATTATTTAAATCGAAGTTCTTAAATAACTCTTAAAAGTATGGTACTTTTCAAAGAAAGCGTTGACATTTGACATTAAAGAAATTATACTAAAGTTGTCGAAAATATTTTAAGGGAGGAAAAAATATGGATGCTTTATCTGAAGTACTAGGTCGTGCTGGTGCTTGGGCAGGTCAGAACAAATACTTGTCAGCAATCAAAAACGGCTTCCAGAACTTCATGCCAGCTACAATTTCAGGTGCAGTTGGCGTTCTGTGGACTAACGTATTAGTCAACTCTTCTACAGGTTTAGGTGCTTTCTTTAAACCTATCATGGCATTACAGGTTGTTAACCCAATCTTCGCTGCAATGCAGTATGCTACTATCTCATGTATCACTATCGGTGTAACTATGTTAGTTGCTAACGAAATCGCTCAGGCTAATGGCGAAACTGGTGCTTATCCAGCATTAGTTGGTTTCTTATTATGGTTAATGGTAACTCCAACTTCTTTTGATGCAGTTACTACATTAGGCATGGCTGATTACGTTGATTCAGCTAAAATGGCTGCAGACGGTGCAAGCTTCTCTTACTCAGGTATTATGAGCGGCTACACTGGCGCAACTGGTCTTTTCACTGGTTTGATCATCGCTCTTGTTGGTATGGAACTTTACAATGTATTCAGAAAGATGGATGCATTAAAAATCAAGATGCCTGATCAGGTACCTCCAGGTGTTGCTCGTGCGTTCGAAGTATTGATCCCAACTGCAATCACTATGATCGTTGTTGGTGCTGTTGGTTTAATCGTTCAGTTAGTAACTGGCGCTGAATTAAACGCTTTAATCTACAACTCAGTACAGAAACCATTACAGTCTATCATCGGTTCTAACATCGTTGCAGTATGTATCATGTACGTAATCATCATGTTATTCTGGTGCGTAGGTATTCATGGTAACAACATGGTATCAGCTGTTAAAGAACCTATCTTCCGTCCATTACTTTATGAAAACGTTGCAGTTTACGCAGCAGGCGGTCGTGGATCTGAAATCCCTAACATCTTGAACTTAACAGAACTTCAGATGATGGGTGAATTCGGTGGTTCTGGTGTAACAATCGGTTTAGTTATCGCAATCTTCATCTTCGGTAAACGTGAAGAAAACAGAACTATCGCTGGTATCTCATTAGTTGCAGGTTTATTCAACATCAACGAAACTATGACATTTGGTATCCCTCTAGTATTGAACCCAATCTTAGACATTCCATTTATCTTAGCTCCAGTTATTACTGAAATCGTTGGTTACATCTTAATCTCTATCGGTATCTGTCCAAAGATCGTTATCGAAGTACCTTGGACAATGCCTCCAGTATTATTCGGTTTCGTTGCTACAGGTGGTAACATCATGGGTGCTTTAACTCAGTTAGTATTAATCGCTTTAACTGTAGTTATCTACACTCCATTCTTACTTGCATACGAAGCAGAACAGAACAGAGAATCTGCAGAAATGTAATTATTGGAAATCGACAAAAATTGGAAGGCCTAGCCTTCCTTTTTTTATTGTTTATTAAAACGTTATCGTGTATAATGTGGGGGTATGCAAAAGGAGTTGTAAAGTTATGAGACAAGAGTTCAAGGTTAAACCAAATCTGGCAGTAGGTATTTTCTTGACAGCCCTCACCGGCGTTATGATTTTTTATATCGCGGAATATTTTGCAGGTATCGTTACATTAGGCTATGTTTTAGTTGATGTAGTTTTCATGATCTTCATGTATTTGTATTTCCTGGGATGTCGTCCTTATGTTTATATTGTTGAGAACAAGAAAATCATTTCTAAGAATAGATTGTTTGGTGATAAGACAGTTGATTTAATGCGTTGTGAAGTCATCACAGATGCAGTATCACGTTTAGCTGACTTAGTCACTCGTCCTCATGCAATTGAAATCTATGATGAAGCTAAAAAGAGACATAAATATTTCCCTGCAGATCCAGTTGGTTTTACAGGTGCTGTTGTTGCCAGCAACAAACGTATCCACTGTACAGTCGCAGCTTATACAGACGTACACAGATCAATTGAAAAGCGTCAGCGTCGTGAACGCAGACGTCAACAGCGTGCCGACTATAACAATACCGAGACTGCAAATAACGGTTCATCAAGAAAACGTAGAAGATAAGAGTACCTCACGTACTCTTTTTTTCATATGTTGATATAGACAATAAACTGTGAAATTGATAAAATACAGACATTAAAAGGGGGCTCTTATATGGAAATGAAAGAATTACTTGAAGACTATGGTTGTCTGACTTTCAGCGATCATGTCATGAAAGAACGTATCCCAAAATCTACCTATAAAGCATTCCACGAATCACTCGATAAAGGCGAAGCTTTAAGTCGTGAAACGGCAACAATCATTGCCAACGCTATGAAGTTATGGGCAATTGAACTGGGTGCTACTCACTTCACACACTGGTTTACACCAATGACTGGTTTAACTGCTGAAAAGCATGATGCATTCTTAGAACCTGAAGGCAGCAAAGCAACATTAGAATTCAGTGGTAAGACATTACGTAAAGGTGAACCTGATGCTTCAAGTTTTCCAAGTGGTGGCTTGCGTGCAACTTTTGAAGCCCGTGGTTATACGGCCTGGGATTGTACCTCACCTGCATTTGTCAAAGACGGTACACTCTATATTCCAACATTATTCTGTTCTTATACAGGAGAAGCACTTGATAAGAAAACACCATTATTACGTTCAGTTGATGCCCTAAGTAAATCTGCAGTCAACCTGTTACCTCTTATTGGTGTTGAAGGCGTGACTAAAGTCAGCGCTTCTGTTGGTGCTGAACAGGAATATTTCCTCGTTGATGATAGATTCTACCAGAAACGTATGGACTTACGTTTAGCAGGACGTACGCTCTATGGTGCCTTAGCACCAAAAGGCCAGGAACTTGATGACCATTACTTTGGTTCAATCAAACGTAAAGTCGGATCATTTATGCGTGAACTGGATGATACGCTCTGGAAATATGGTATTCCATCAAAAACAAAACATAATGAAGCAGCTCCTGCACAGCATGAAGTGGCTTGTGTTTATACAAAGGCAAACATCACATGTGACAACAATCATCTATTGATGATGCTAGCTAAAGATATCGCTAAAAAACATGGCTTAAGATGCCTTCTTCATGAAAAACCATTTGCGGGCGTAAATGGTTCTGGTAAACACAACAACTGGTCAATTACCACAAATACGGGTATCAATTTATTTGATCCTGGTGATAATCCTGCAAACAATCTGCCATTCCTCGCAATGCTTGCATGTACGATCAAAGGTATTGATGAATATGCAGAATTATTACGTATGTCTGCAGCAAGTGCAGGTAATGACCATCGTTTAGGTGCTAATGAAGCACCACCAGCCATCATGTCAATCTTCTTAGGTGAAGACTTGGAAAACATCGTCAACAGTATTATCAATGATGTTGAAGTGACAAACAATTCAATGGACCGTTTTGAAACTGGTGTCTCTGTTGTACCTACTTTTTCTAAAGATACAACTGACCGTAACAGAACATCTCCATTTGCCTTCACTGGTAATAAATTCGAATTCCGTGCTGTTGGTGCCTCACAGTCAATTGCTGGTCCTAATACGATTCTTAATACCATTCTTGCTGAAGAAATGGATCAGATGGCTGCCGCTATTGAAAATGGCGAAACACCTATGGCAGTGATCAAGAGATTCTTTAAAGATCATCAGCGTATTATCTTCAATGGTGATGGTTATTCTAAAGAATGGGAAGAAGAAGCTAAAAGAAGAGGTCTTCCTAACAAGAAGAATACAGTTGATGCTTTAGATTGTCTGTTGAATGAAGACTTTATTGAAATGTTTGCTCGTCATGATGTCTATTCTAAAATCGAATTAGAATCACGTTATGACATCTTGATGAATGGCTATATTAAAATCATTCAGGTTGAAGCTTTGACGATGCTGAAGATGGCTCGTAATGAACTTTATCCTGCAGTTAGCCGTTATATCAACAAGCAGGCGGAAACTGCTAAACATCTTGAAGATATTGGTATTGCCAACGATTTCATGAAAGAAGAAGTAGGCGATTTAGCACGCTATGCATCCTGGATGTATAATGAAATGCAGTATCTTGATAAAGCGATCAGCTATGCTAAGAGTATTCCTGACAATCACCTGAAACTCAAGGCAAGTCGTTATCGTGATGATGTCCTTGTTTCAATGAATCGTTTAAGAGAAACAGCAGACCGTTTAGAAACACTTGTTGATTCAGCTGAATGGCCAATTCCAGATTATGTTGATTTAATGTTTGGCATTTAAATACTCATTAACTGTTGTCCTTAGGGGCAACAGTTTTTCTTTGCTTCAATCTCAAATTAGGAGTAAATAGTGAATTATCGAGTCAAAGCAATGAAAAGGCTTTCAATCAATTTTTCTATAAGCTATACTTATATTAGAAAAAAAGAAAAGGAGAGAGAGTAGATATGTTAAACAAATATTTAAAACCATTCCCAGAAAATTTCCTTTGGGGTGCATCAACAAGTGCTTATCAGGTTGAAGGTGCTAACGCCACTGATGGTAAAGGTCCATCATGTCAGGACGTTAAAGAATTACCTGCAGGTACAGCATCATTAGATATCTGTGCTGACCATTATCATCGTTATAAAGAAGACATCGCTTTGATGGCTGAAATGGGCTTCAAAGTCTATCGTTTCTCAATCGCATGGACAAGACTTCTGCCTAATGGTGATGGTGAAGTCAACCAGAAAGGTATCGATCATTATAATGACGTCATCAATACATGTATTGAATATAATATTGAACCATTGGTTACAATGTTCCACTTTGATATGCCTGATGCTTTAGACCAGAGAGGTTCATGGTCTAACCCTGATTCAGTAGGATGGTTCGTTAACTTCGCTAAAGTTATGTTTGAGGCTTTTGGTGATAGAGTTAAATATTGGCTCACAATCAACGAACAGAATATGTTGACTCTTGTTGGTCCAATTATTGGTACTCTGAGAATTCCTGAAGGTACAACAAACATCCTGAAAGAAACTTATCAGCAGAACCACCATATGCTCGTTGCTCAGGCTAAAGCTATGTGCTTATGTCATGAAATGCTGCCAAATGCTAAAATCGGTCCTGCACCAAACATCTCATTAGTTTATGCAGCATCTTGCAGACCTGAAGATGTTTTAGCAGCTCAGGAATACAACGCAATCCGTAACTGGCTCTATCTTGATATGGCAGTTTATGGTGTCTACAACAACTTAGTATGGACTTATTTAGAAGACAATGATGCAACACCTACATTTGCTCCAGGTGATGCTGAAGCATTGAAGAACGCTCATCCAGACTTCATTGGTTTCAACTATTATTCTACAGCTACTGTTCAGGCATCTTCACCTGATGATGATTTAGACCCAGGTGCAGACCAGCAGACAGCTCGTGGCGAAGCAGGCTATTATAAAGGCTATGCTAACCCTTATCTGATGAAAACTGAATTTGGTTGGGAAATCGACCCATTAGGCTTCAGAGCTAACATGAGAGAAATGTATTCTCGTTATCGCCTGCCAATGATCGTTACTGAAAATGGCTTAGGTGCTTATGACACATTGACTGAAGATGGTAAGATTCATGATAATTACAGAATCAAATATTTACAGGAACACATCAAACAGTTACGTCTGGCAATTTCTGATGGCGTAGAAATGATGGGTTACTGCCCATGGTCAGCTATTGACTTAGTTTCAACTCATGAAGGTATCAGAAAGAGATATGGTTTCATCTATGTTGATACAACTGATGAAGAAACTGGTTCATTAGATCGTTATAGAAAAGATTCATTCTACTGGTATAAGAAAGTCATCGCTACTAACGGCGAAGATATTAGTGATTAATAACTCCTTAAAGATCCGCTTCGGCGGATTTTTAAGTACAAAAAAATGGAAGCCAACGCTTCCATAAAGGCTTATTCTTTTGTCAAGAACGAGCAAAGTAATGATCCTGCAAAATTACCCAGCACACAAATGATGATTGTCATTGAAAAAGTCTGAGCGACACCACAGGTAATGATATTGGCGATACAGTGCTGGAAACCTGCAAAGATAAATAGTGGTACACCAACTAAAATACCTAAACGGGTACCATTGCGATAGAGCTTCACAGCAACATACATGACAATACCACAGAAGACGGATTTGATGAAAAAGGCAATGCCCATATCCCAACTAGCTACTTTTTCTGCAGCAGCAGCGATTAAATCGTTGTTGAGATAACCACCGGCATATCCTGCAATGTAACCTGCAACAAGATTTGTCACTAAAATCACAATTAAATCCTGAAGAGGAATTTTATCTTCAAGCCAGAATCCACATTTGCCGGTAAATAAATTGAGCTTCAAATCACAAACGGCTAATAAGCCTAATGCAAATAAGAATGGGCCAAGTGGCTGACCAACCTTTAATAAAACCAATGATCCCAAAGCAATCATTAAAGCGGCACCTGCACTTTTTCTTATAGTATCTAACACTTACCTCACCTCGTGACACAATATATCAAACTCATCCATAAAAGAAAAGAGTAAATTTGAAATTTCTGACAATAGGCATATAATAAACCTATGAAAACGAAGAAACTATCAAAACGTATCATGGCTTATATACCATCACTAATCATGCTGAGTATCATTTTTGGCTTTTCATCTCAAAATGGCGCTTCATCAGGGCATCTCTCGGCGGTATTATTTGATTATTGTGATTATTTCCTGCATTTGCCGATTTCAAGAGATTTAGGGATCGTAATCATTCGTAAAGCAGCTCATATGAGTGAATTTGCTTTATTGACGCTCACGCTAGATTATGCTCTGTATCAAAATGACCATGAACATATACAATTGAAAGCCTTACTACTGTGTCTATTGTTTGCCTGTCTCGATGAATGGCATCAGACCTTTGTGACTGGCAGGACTGGCTTATTGACGGATGTTCTCATAGATACGAGTGGTGGGTTATTGACACAAATGATCTACACAATCAAAAAAACACTGACTTAGCTGCCAGTGTTTTTTTTATTGGAGCATCATCCACTCTTCCATGAGCGTTTCCTGTTCTAAATTGAGATCTTCAATTTCCTCAACGAGTGCATTATAACGTACATAATCATTAATAACTTCTTCAGTTGTCAATTCTTCCTGTCTACGACTGATCAGATCATCGAGTTTGGCAATATCATCTTCCAGCTTCTTGATCTTGTTTTTAAGTTTACGGTCCTGTGACAACTGTTTTTTGGTATTAAGATAGTCACTGTTGTCTTTTGTATTAGATCCTTTTTGTGGACGGATAGCCAGATAGTCATCGTAGTTACCCATGATGGTTGAGGCACCATGTTGATCTAAGGCAACGATTTTTGTTGCCAGCTTGTTGATAAAGTAACGGTCATGACTGATAAAAAGAATGGTACCCGGAAAATCATACAATGCATCTTCAAGAACTTCTTTTGATTGAATATCAAGATGGTTAGTAGGTTCATCAAGAATCAGGAAGTTGGCTTTGTTAAGAAGCAATTTGATTAAAATAACACGTCCTTTTTCGCCACCTGA
>JAGBPZ010000096.1 GCA_017633115.1 Erysipelotrichaceae bacterium
GAATTTATACTTGAAGAATGTGAAAAATGTGGTATTTATGGCAAACACATGAAAGTATTGGTTAATGGTGAAGAAGAAGGAGCCGTTCTCCATCACCACCACCATGGGGATGGTCACCATCACGCACACGACCATCACCACCACCATGAGGATGGTCACCATCATCACCATGACCATCACCACCACCATGAGGATGGTCATCATCATGACCACGATCATCACCATCATCACCATGCTCACAACAGTATGCATGGTATTGAACATATCGTGAGAGATCATATGGCAATCGATGAACATTTAAAAGAAGATATTATTAATGTTTATCAAATTATTGCTGAAGCAGAAGCACATGCACATCAAATGCCTATTGATGAGATTCATTTCCATGAAGTAGGAACAATGGATGCTGTTGCTGATGTCACTGCTGTTGTCTATTTGATGCATAAATTGAAAGTTGATCGCGTTATCGCTTCACCAGTACACGTTGGTGCTGGTCATGTCCATTGTGCTCATGGCATCTTACCGGTTCCTGCTCCAGCCACTGCTTATATTTTAAAAGGTGTTCCAATCTATGGTGGTCGTATCCAGTCTGAATTATGCACCCCAACTGGTGCTGCCTTATTAAAATATTTTGTTGATGAATTTACTGACATGCCAGTCATGAGTGTTGATTCAATTGGTTATGGTATGGGATATAAAGATTTTGAACAGGCAAATTGTGTACGAGTTTTATTAGGTGAAGTTGCTGGAACAACTGATTGTGTCATTGGTTTGTCGTGCAATGTTGATGATATGACTCCTGAACAACTCGGCTACGCAATGGATGTTCTTTTAGAACAGGGTGCCAGAGATGTCTTTATTACCCCAATAATGATGAAAAAATCAAGAATGGGTCATTTGTTGACAGTGATCACTGATCAAGATCATTATGACTTGATGGTTAAATTGATCTTCACACATACAACAACGATTGGTCTCCGTGAACAAATCTTTGACCGTCATGTTTTAAAACGTGAAATTATTGAAGTTGACACACCATTAGGCGTTGTTCGTAAAAAAGTCTCCAGTGGTTATGGCATCAAAAAAGAGAAATGGGAATATGATGATATTCAGAAAATCGCTAATGAACAAGGAAAGACTTTTGATGAAATAGAAAAGGAATTAAATCATTTTTAAAACAAAAAGAAAAGTAAAGTAAAAGGGAAGCTGAGGCTTCCCTTTAATCATTTCATGAATCTAGTTTAAATCAGGAATAGTCAATGACTTCTACGACAGCACCTGTGTCAGTAACACCTTTACCTTCATTAGGATGAATCTGTGAATAGATGTAGTCACCCGTAAATAATACGGCTAATACGACTAAAATTGGTATAAGTATTTTGGTATTAATACGAGAGATTATTGTATCTAATACTGGCGCCACCAGATAGACGATCAACATACCGCCAATACCAAATACCAACAATCCTTCAGCACAGATACGGCCATGAAGATTGAGGAAGTAACCATGATAATCCCACCACATTTTGTGGTAATGAGTCCACATATAATAAGCTGTGTAGTATTCTAGAATACCACATAATGTAGTGGCAACGATAAATTCAACAACAGGTTTTTTACGGAAATAAGCACCTACAAGAATAATCAGAATCAAACCTTCACCATAAATTGGCAGCCATGGTCCATGAAGCATACCACGGTTGGCAAAGTGACCACTTGAAATGAGTGTAATGATAACTTCCCAAAGCCATCCGACAAAAGAAAAAGTCAGGAACATTGCCAATAATGACCAGATTGAATAAGCACGCAAGAACGAAATACTGTCACTTGATTTATGTGCTTCAAACATTGAGTTGAGACGATATGGGTAAGCTAAGCCTTCAACAATCATTTGATTGTACGTCAGACTGTAAGCTTTATTTTCAACTTTTTGATATTGATTTTTATCTTTAGTTGAACCAATCCATACACCTAAGTAATCCACAAAGAATTTCTGGATGCCTTTAAGTTCAATCTTATTCTCTTCAATCCATTGTTTTTGTTCAAGAGTATCTGCATAGGCAGCATTCAAAGCAGATTGAGGAGCCTTGTTGAAAAGCAGATCATCATTAAGAACTTCAACACCTTCAACATGATTTTCAAAAGCACATTGACGGATGTACTTGGCATATTCAGCTAAGCCCATATAGCGATAAGGAATACCATAGAAAATATCACTTATACCTATAGTGGCAGCACCTAAGAGTATCCATCCAATATATGAAAGGGTATATTTGAATGATTCCCATTTATGGCCATACATCATTCGACGAGATAATTTGATAGCTTCTCTTGGTTTGATAGAAGGGTTCTCGGCAAGAATAAAATCAACCATGAAATAAGCTTCGGTTTTAATAAAGTACCCAATAATGGTAAAACCCCAGAAGAACAAATAGAGTTGTTTCAAGGTAATGCCTAAAGCGACATTGACCCAATTACCAGAACCAAGAATGGATAAGGCATGGTTTAAAGGGACTTTTTCATATGTTGATGTTTCATAAAGCATACGTCTTAAGATAACTCCAAACACATTTTTGACTAATACCTCAATCAGTAAGTAGATCAATAAAGCTCCCAGAATAATGAGAATCGAGGAGGCAATTTTAGATTTTGTAACAGAGTGTAAGGCAAGGGCAACCATGACATATAATTTGCCCGAGGACAGATTGTTGACGACGGAAGCTAAAACCCCACGGCTACGACCAAAGGAGCCAACGTTGTCACTGTTCTCCACATATTGATCAATACTATTGTCAACATTTTCTTCTGTTTCCTCCATGCGATCCTCTATCAATGCCCCAGCTACGTCTGTCCAACTGTAGGAATGAATGACATTGTTACTTTGAGATTCTGTTTTCGTGATTGATTCCATTCTACTTAATGGGTTGACGACAACCTGTTCAGAACCAAATACTGCTGCTACGATACAAATGAAAAGAAGCATGAAGTAATGACTGAACACACTTTTACGTGCACGTCTTTTAAATTCTCTACGTAATTCTTTAGTCATATGAACACCACCAATCTATAGTTTATTCTACCAAATTGCTGAAATTATGTATATTTATTATTGCGATTTTTGTTTCATTATTTTATGCCCGGTTGTGTAATAAATCATTTTCTATTATAATATGTAGTGGTATTTCTGTATACAAATTAGATAGAAAAGGAGGAAGTCGGAAAACTCCGATTAACGCTTATGGCTAAATCAAATAAAAAAATGAAACTGTCACATATTGTGATTATTATAGTCTTACTAATTGCTGTTGCTGGTGGCGGTGGCTTAATCTACTTAAAGAGTGGTTTGTCTGCTGTCTCTAAAGATAGTGAGGAAGTCATTGTCTCTGTTAGTGATGGTGATTATGTTGGCCTCGTCCTCCAGCGCATGAATGAAGCTGGACTGGTTAAAAACATGTTCGCTGCCAAAGTTTATGCAAAACTGAATAAAAAGGTTTTGAAGTCAAATAACTATCGCTTAAATAAAAATATGTCTTTGCCAGAAATGATGACAATCATGGAAAAAGGTGATACGAAATATATAGTCTATAAGAAGTTTACCGTCACTGAAGGCTCAAGGATTCCTGATGTTGCCAAGAGAGTGGCAAAACTGGTTGGCACAACGAAAAAGAAGGTACTCGCTAAATGGTCTGACAAAACTTATCTCAAATCATTATCCGAGAAATATGATTTCCTTGATTATAAGACTATTACAAAGAGTGGTATTAAATATCCATTAGAAGGTTATTTATATCCTGAAACTTATTATCTTGACAGCACTGAACCAACTGTTGAATCAATTACTGATACAATGCTTAAACAGACAGGTGCGGTACTCAATAATTATCTGTCAAAAACCGACTTCAGCGCTCATGAAATCTTAACTCTGGCATCAATTGTTGAACAGGAAACACTATTTGATAAAGACTTACCAATTATTGCCGGTGTCTTCATGAATCGTCTTAAAGATGATATGCCATTACAGAGTGATATTACGGTCAACTATGCACTTGATAGAACAGGTGTTGATGTTAGCTATGCTATGACCCAGACTGATTCACCATATAATACATACCAATTCCGTGGTTTACCTATCGGTCCAGTCAGCTGTGTCAGCGAAAAAGCACTTAAAAATACAATCAACTATCAAAAACATAAATATTATTATTTCTTTGCCAAAAAAGATGGTAAAGTCATTTACTCAAAGACATTGAGTGAACATAATAAAGCGATTAATAAGTATAAGTGGTATTAAAATGGTCAGTCTTGAAGATATAGAATTAAAAGCTCTGGAAAACGATGTACCGATCATGGATCCTGAAGGTCTTGATTTCATGATTGATCAGCTTAAGGAACATCATGCAACTTCATTGCTAGAAATTGGTACAGCGGTTGGTTATTCAGCAAGTATGATGGTCACACAAGTTGATCATTTATGTATCGATTCAATTGAACGTGATCATAACCGTTTTCTTGAAGCAAAGAAAAATGTCGAAGCTCTTGGACTGGAAGAGTCCATTCATCTGTTTGAAGCAGATGCTTTAGAATTCAATAATGATGATTTGACATTTGCCCCTTATGATTGTTTATTTATTGATGCTGCTAAAGCACAATATCAAAAGTTTTTTGAAAAATATATTGGTTTAGTCAAAGAGGATGGTTTTGTCATCGTAGATAATCTGGATTTTCATGGCATGATTTATGATATTCCTCATATCAAGAATCGCAACACGCGTGCATTAGTGCGTAAAATCAAGCGTTTCAAAGACTGGATCTTCAACAATGATGCTTATGAAGTCACTTACTATGGTGTAGGTGATGGCATCTGTATTATAACTAGAAAGGATTAAATATGCTTAGTATACATCTTATTTATCCTGAATATATCAGTGACTATGTTGAGATGGGGGTCGATTTGTTTTTAGTACCTGGTGAATTAAGTGCCTATACCACCCGCCATCTTGATGTTAATGAAATTTCAAGTTTAAAAAAGGCTTATCCTGACAAACAGTTTTTCGTGCTCGTCAATGGCCTTTATGAACAGCACGAACTCAAACAGCTTCAGGATTATTTAAAGACGCTTACAACAACTGGAATCGACGGTCTCGTCTTCCAGGATTTTGGCGTGCTCTATGAAGTAAAGAAAAATCATTATCCATTCAAGTTATTGTATGAATCAATGACGCTCAATACTAACCATGAGACCTTGAATGCGTTACACCATTACGGTATTGATATGGCTATGGTCTCTCGAGAAATTCCCTTAACAGAACAGTTATCAATCAACGACAATGCTCAGTTGCCACTCATGATTCAGGTTCATGGTGTCTCTTATATGGGATCAAGCAAGCGTCATCTCTTGAAGCATTATGGTGAAGCTCTCAAGAAGACGATGGCTGATGAGGTCTATGAAATCATCGCTAATGGCAGTGATTATCCATGTTATATCTTTGAGGATGAACGAGGCACAACGATTTATTCAAAGAAGAAAATCTATATGCTGGATTTATTGTCTCATCTTAAAGATTTTGATTATCTTTATATTGAAACATTGTTCATGGATGCCCATGAAACTTTAGAAGTCATCAGCATGTATGCTGATTGTCTTCAGGCATTAAAGAATGGACGCTATGCTCAATATGTCAAAGACTATTTGCCAATGCTTAAAAAGGTGTCACAACCTTTAGAGCGTGGCTTTATTGAAGATAAGACAATCTATCATTTAGAGGATGTCAAGAGGAGGGACGCTGGTGAACAAGTTTAAGAAGCCTGAACTGCTCGCTCCTGCAGGCAATCTGGAAAAATTGAAAACAGCTATTATTTATGGCGCTGACGCTGTCTTTGTGGGTGGAAAAGAATTCTCACTACGCTCAGCAGCTTCAAACTTCAGTCTGGAAGATATTCAAGAAGCGGTTGCTTTTGCGAATGATTATGGAGCACGTATTCATGTTACATGCAACATTATTCTTCATGAAGACAACCTTGAAGGTTTAAGAGAGTATTTAAAACAGTTGGATGATATTGGTGTCACAGCAGTAATCGTTGCTGATCCTTATATCATGACGATTGTTAAAGAAATGGGGTTGTCTTTAGAAGTCCATGTCTCAACTCAGATGTCAGTCATGAATACATCGGCTATCAATTTCTTTAAAGATATGGGATGTGAACGTGTTGTTTTAGCACGCGAAACATCTTTTGCTGACCTTAAAACAATCAGACAGGAGTGTCCTGATATCGAACTGGAATATTTCATTCATGGTGCGATGTGTGTCAATTATTCAGGACGTTGTATGTTATCGAATTATTTCTCTCGTCGTGATGCCAATCGTGGTGGCTGCTCACAGTCATGTCGCTGGTATTATGATATCTATGATCAAAAGGGTCAGGTGAATGAAGTAGATGGGCTGAAATTCTCCATGTCTTCAAAGGACATGTGCCTGATTGATCATATTGGGGAATTGATTGATTTAGGTGTTGATTCCTTCAAAATCGAAGGCCGCATGAAATCCCTTCATTATATTGCGACAGTGGTTTCAACTTATCGCAAATTCATTGATGATTATTGTGAGAATAAGGAAAAAGTATTATCCTTGAATTATAAGAAGGAATTAAATAAAGCCGCTAATAGAGCTTTTTGTGAAGGATTCTATAACGGACAAACAACCGTAGATTCACAACTTTATAATTTACGTGACGAACATCCAACCCAGGAGTTTATTATGCGTGTCCTGGATTATGATGAAGCCACTCAAATCGCAACTATTGAACAGCGTAATTATTTCAAAGTTGGTGATGAAGTTGAAATATTCTCTCCTTATCACGACAATCTTAATTTTATAGTCACTTCTATTGTCAATGCTGATGGTGAAGCCGTTGAAGTCGCTAATCATCCAATGGAAGTTTTAAAAGTATATACAGGCAAGCGTGTCAATCGCAATGATATGGGAAGGAAGGTCAAACATGAAAAATAACGAAGCGGTCATTATTGGTATTGCAGGAGGAAGTGCTTCGGGAAAAACAACCGTTGCCAATATCGTCTATGACGCCTTCAAAGGTCGTCATCAGCTCTGTGTATTAAAGCAGGATGATTATTATAAGGATCAAAGTGATAAACCGATGGAAGAACGTGTTTTAACAAATTACGATCATCCAAACGCCTTTGATACCGATTTATTGGTTGAACATCTGGAAGTTTTAAAAAGAAAAGGCACAATCGAAAAGCCTACTTATGATTATACCCAGCATACAAGAAGTTCAGTGACAGAAATTGTTGAAGGTAAAGACGTTGTCATTTTAGAAGGGATCTTTGTGTTAGCTGAACCTACTATAAGAGATTGTTGTGATATGCTTGTTTATGTCGATACTGACAGCGATATTCGTTTTATTAGACGTTTACGTCGTGATATCGAAGAACGTGGTCGTACTTTAGAAAGTGTTTGTGAGCAGTATCTCTCAACTGTCAGACCAATGCATGAACAATTCATTGAACCATCAAAGAAGTATGCTCATATTATTATTCCTTATGGAAGTACAAATGCCGTAGCAACAGACTTATTGATTACAAAAGTCAAGAGTATTGTTGATTCAAATCGTTAAAGATCATGAAAAAGCCGGAAACATTGATTTCCGGTTTTGATTCATACGCTTACATCAATCACAAATTCGTGTGATTGGTTGCTAAAGCTTTGGTTTTATGCTATATTAACATTTACGAGGTGATAGAAATGGATAAAGTTTTACTTACGCGTGAAGGCTATAATAAATTAATTGAAGAAAGAGATCAACTGGTCAATGTTGAACGTGACAAGGTCACAAAAGAAATCGCTATCGCAAGAAGTCTTGGTGACTTAGCAGAAAACGCTGACTATGCTGCAGCAAGAGAAAAACAAGCTGAAATCGAATCAAGAATTAGAACAATCAACAATATGCTTCCTCATGTCGTTATCATCGAAGAAGACGAAGCAGGTTCAAAAGACGTTGTTAAAACAGGTTCTAAGATTGTTATTTTAGATTTATCAGAAGATAATCCAATGGAAGAAACTTATCAGATCGTTGGTACACATGAAACTGATCCTTTAAAAGGTAGAATTTCTAACGAATGTCCACTTGCTAAAGCAATGCTTGAACATAAAGTAGGGGATGTTGTCACTGTTGGTGTTGCTGAACCTTATGATGTTAAAATCATCAATATTTTATAAGATATAAGAAATAGGCCGCAATGAATAAACCAGAAAGCGTTTATTTATTACGACCTTTTAATTTTTAGAAGAGTTAGACAAAAATAAGAAAGACCCTAAGCATTGCTTAGGGTCGATTGTTTTTTATCGAACTACTTGATTAATAACCAAAGTAGAAATCGTCGTGATCAATTGTTCTTAAAAGAACAGCTTTTGTTGAAGGCTGCTGACGTCTGCGGTCATAAGTCTTAACTGTGCTATATTCAACATAATCACGTCTTTCAACTTTTTCATCATCAATGAAGTCAGCCTGTCTGAAGAAGACATTGTTACGACGGTCACGATCATCACTATTGCTGTTGGCAATTGAACCATACTGTTTGTCTTCGTTATAATAAACAACGCGTCCTTCTTCACGATCAACGTAAACGTTCAAGTTGTTCATAACTTCTCTGTAGAACTTATCGAACATCTGATCAGCACTGTAAGCTTCGTATTCAGTCATATCAACATCAGTTTCAACTGTGTTGCCCTGTTCAGCTTCCATTTTAGCGATGAAGACTTTACCAAGTTTGATTGCATTAGCTTGTTCTTTTTCAGTAACGATGTCTAATACAAGTTTGTAAAGGTTCATTGAACGATAGTTACATCCGCTTAAGAAGAATTCATATAAGACATAGATGTTAGCTTCGCTGACACGGTCAGTATTCTTATAAAGTTTATACATAACCTGAGTGAAATCTACAGCTCTGAAGTTATCTTTAAGTGCTAAGAATTCATTTTCACCTTCCTGGTATTGACCAAGTGCAACTAATGCGCTGCCACGATAGTATTTAACCCAGTTAAGGTTGAAATAGTGCCATGTTAATGGTAAAGCTAAAGCTTCATTAGCTTTTTCCAAACATTCTTTGTAATCACCAATTTCATATAAAGCACGAATCTTCATTCTGTACCATTTTTCTTTTTTACTTTCGAATTCCTTACCATCCTTGTTGACGAATGGAGTTTCTTCTAAAGTAGGTGCATCCAAATAATCTAATAAATCAGACATCTTCTGGTAATCAACAGGAGTCTGTTTAGTGACATGTTTGATTGCTTTGTTGACAGCTGCTTCCAATGGAGAGTAACGTTCTTGTTTACATACTTTTGCGATTTCATCTAAGATTTCGTAGAAGATATGTTCTTTCTCATTGATTTTTTCTTCAGGAATATTGATATAGCGGTTGTAAAGCGCATATCCATAGTAATTGATATATCCTTTCAGATGGGGTGCAACTTCCAAGAAGGTACGGCCTACGTCAATGGCTTCATCTTCTTTCCCCTGGTTTTTTAATTCTCTGACGTAATCTGCAGCCTGATAATCGTTGAAAGATGCTGGATCTTCTGCGAAACGATTGTTATAGACTGTCAAATCTTTTACTTTCTTATCCACATTATTCACCTCTTTAGGTATCATACCATTTTTTGGTCATAAAGTGAAGAAAAAGAGAGGAAAAGTACATTGCTAAAATCGTAAACGACATTTATAAGTTACGTAAAAAGAGAATCAAAGATATAAAAAAAGCAGGTGATTTACCTGCTTTAATTGAGTGATTATTCAACTGTAACAGACTTAGCGAGGTTACGAGGTTTGTCAACATCTAAGCCTCTCTGAACTGCTGTATGATAAGCGAATAACTGTAATGGAACGGCGATTAAGACGCTCATTAATAATGGGTTAACTTCTGGGAGATAGTAAACATTATTAACACCATTTAAGTCACGTTTATCTGTTGTGAACAGTAAGACATTAGCACCACGAGCCACAGTTTCCTGGATATTTGAGACTGTCTTTGGTGCAACATGAGGCTGAGTAACAACAGCAACAACAACTGTGCCTTCTTCGATCAGAGCGATTGAACCATGTTTTAATTCACCAGCGATGTAAGCATCAGCATGAACATAAGAGATTTCCTTTAATTTTAAGGCACCTTCAAGAACTGATGCATAGTCTAACTGACGACCGATGAAGTAACAATCGTGCTGATTTTCAAGATATTTTGCATAATTCGCAAAGATTTCATCGTCTTTTAGGATTTTTTCGATGTAACCTGGTAATAAACTGATTTGAGTCAGAACTTCCTGGTCAACAGGCATATTTAATCTCTGAGCGATGTACATTGCTACAAGTGTTAATAAGACAACCTGAGTTGTGTAAGCTTTTGTAGATGCAACAGCGATTTCTGGACCAGCCCAAGTATATAAGATATGGTCTGCATCACGAGAAAGTGTAGAACCAACAACGTTACATACACCAACAGTTGTACAACCATTTTCTTTTGCCAATCTTAATGCTGCTAATGTATCAGCAGTTTCACCTGACTGGGAAACGAAGAAGCATAATGTATGTTCATCAATGATTGGATCGCTGTAACGGAATTCACTGGCAACATCATAAGTAACTGGTAAACGAGTTGCTTTTTCGATGATCTTAGCACCACAGATACATGCATGATAAGCAGTACCACAAGCAACGAATACAACTTTGTTGATGTTAGTGAAATCGATATCATCGAGTTCTTCAAAGACAACGTGATCACCCTGAACACGACCAGTTAAAGTCTGTTCGATAGCGCGAGGCTGTTCGTTGATTTCTTTGATCATGAAGTAATCATAACCTTCTTTTTTAGCTGCTTCGATATCGTTAGGGATCTTGTTGATGTTTTTAGTGATGACTTCATGGTTTTTGTTGTAGAAAGTTACATCATCTTTAGTCATAACAGCAACTTCGTCATCATCAACGAAATAAACATCTCTTGTGTATTCAAGTAAAGCAGGGATATCACTTGTTGCCACAACGCAATCATCAGCTTTACCGATACAGATAGGGCTGTGTTTTCTTGCAACGATGATCTTGTCAGGTTCTAATGTTGACATGATACATAAACCATATGAACCTTTGATAATATCAATTACTTTAAAGACAGCTTCAAGTAAATCGCCTTTATAGTAATAATCAATTGCATGAACGATAACTTCAGTATCAGTTTCGCTCTTGAATACGTAACCTAAACCAGTCAACATCTCTTTGATTTCACGATAGTTTTCGATGATTCCATTGTGAACGATAGAAATAGTGTTGTCAGCGTTGTTATGTGGATGAGAGTTTACGTCAGATGGTTCACCATGAGTAGCCCATCTTGTATGACCGATACCAACATGACCAGTAGTATCATATTTTTTAAGTTCTTCTTCTAATAATCCAAGACGGCCTTTTTTCTTGATTGTTGTTAATTTGCCATCTCTCAAGACTGTAATACCAGCTGAGTCATAACCACGATATTCAAGTTTTAATAATCCTTGCATAAGGAAAGGTGCAGCTTCACCATAGCCACAATAAGCAGTAATACCACACATAATCAATTGTCCTCCTTTAAATGTGCTGGGCAATATTGAGTAGTGGATGCCCAATGATATTTGTTTCAGGATCACTCCTGATTTTTGCTCATCTTTACAGGCAGCATCATGCCTCTAGGTCATCCGCCGAATCTTTCGATAAACCTAGTCCTCGTCAACTTCAAATGAAGTCCAGGCGCTCCATATAATAAGCACCACTCACATAGCCTTGTTCTATTATAAGTGGATTTAGAAATCTTCTCAATGTAAATTTTAATTTATTACAGATTATGAAAATGAAGATGAGATAAGGTCATTATAAAGGAAGTTATTTTCAAAAAGTGAAAATTTTAAGAAAAATGTTAAAAAATTGAGGAAATAAATGTTTTTTTATGTAACAATATACTATGAGGATTAATTAGAATTGAGGAGGATTTAAAGAAAGAAAAGGAAGATTATTATTTTGGAAGACAAAAAAGCAACTGAGATTAATAAATTAGCTTATATGAATAAGTATAAAAACATTGCTGATTTATTAAAAAGTGTTGAAAGACTTGAGCGAACACATTTATATGATGTCAATAAGTTTACGAGATCAATTGCTCACTTAGCGAGCCAATTGGAATATTTCTATTGTCATTTAGCTGATGAACAAGGTAGGGAACCCAATCAGACTTTCTACTATGTTAAAACGAGACCACATGTGCATCAGCTTGCCTATTTCAATATTGGTCGTGGCTATCCAAAAGAGGTTATGGATGGACACTATTGCTATGTGTTGAGTGATCTGGGGACAAAGATGGTCATTATTCCATGTACATCTATTAAAGAGGACAGCCAGAATCCTGACCCTCGTTTTCAGAAGGACATTATCGTGCGTTCAGGCAATGAACTCATGGTTTGTCGCCTTCAGTTATCGGATATAAGGGCAGTAGACATTCAACGCATCGACGTGCGCAAAGATATTCGTGAGTGTGTCACAAGTAAAGCCGAAATTCATAAATGTGTCGGTTCAGTTTTAAGCACTGATATCTCAAAACAACACGTTTGGAAGGTTCGTTATAAAGACGGATCAGATAAAAAGAAACCAAAACGTTAACATCCAACAGTACTTTTCTATCAGAGTTTTTCTCAAACTCAGCATCTTTATGGTGCTGAGTTTTTTTATAAAATGAAAACAAGGATCATAAGCGATCCTTGTCATTTAATTACTTTGAGCTACATGACTCTTGATAAAGGCTAATGCCTTATCAAAAATCAAGTTTTGTCTAATACTGCTTTTATAACCCTCGATACCTTCACCAAGTAACTCAGATAAGGTTTCAAGTGTCATACCATTCTGGTTGGCCATAATAGCGAGCTGGTCTTCGACATCATCATCTGTGACAATGAGATTTTCAGCTTTGATGACAGCCTGTAAGATTGATTGAATCTTAGCGTTGGTCGTTGCCTGATCACGGAACTGGTTTTTAAACTGCTCTGGTGTGATATTCATATATTTCAGGTACTGAGAGATACTCATGCCTTGTTGATAAAGCTGGCTCTGGAATTGATTGACCATCTGTTCTGTCTGTGATTCGATGATGCCTTCAGGAACATCGAAAGGATTGAGTTCAATCAATACTTCTAAGATTTTATCAGTAAATGCCTGATCTGCCTGGTCTGCGTGTTGTTGTTTGAGTTCCTTTGTGATGTAATCAACTAAATCGTCAAGTGTTTCGACACCTGAAATATCTGTATCAAGAGCTAAATCATCATCAATTTCTGGTAGGACTTTAACTTTGATCTGATTAACTGTGACCGTGAAGACAACATTAGCACCAGCAAGATCTGCAGATTGATAGTTTTCAGGGAAGGTGAGAGGGATATCCTTTGTCTCTCCGTTTTCCATTCCAACCATTGCTTCTTCAAAACCAGGAATAAAAGAATGGGAGCCGATAATCAGTTCATAGTTTGTGCCTTTGCCTCCAGAGAAAGCGACACCATCTTTGAATCCTTCAAAATCAATAATGGTTGTATCGCCGACTTCGACTTTACCTTCATCTTTAATATCATAATAAGCATTGTCTTCCTGGATTTCCGCAAGACGCTGATTGATTTCTGCTTCTGTCACTTCAGTGATAGCTACAGGAGCAACTGGTAAGTCAAGATATTGTTTTAAAGTGATTTCTGGTTCTTTATCACAAGTCAGGATGATTTCGATATAGTCTTCTGTGACCTTAGTGATGTCAGCACTGATACCGGCAACTGGTGCCTGTGCTTTAGCAATGATTTCGTCCATATGCTGATTCAGCAGATTGTTGGCAGCCTGATAATAAAGATTAGGACCAAGCTGATCCCTGACAGTATCGAGGGAAGTGGCTGCGAGAGCCTTTAGGGCATCGGTGCATGCATCACGCCACTGGTCACCTTCAAAATAAACGGTGATTGAGATTTGATTATTCTCCAATGATTTGACATAAGTTCTCATCGTAATTCCTCCATTAATGAAAATATTATAAATAAATTGAAACGAAATAGAAAGACTTTTGTCTGCCTCAGGCATTCGAAAAAGAGTTGAATGAGACATTTACTTAGTTTAAAATGGGTGTGGTGATTATTATGCAGGAATTTATAAACGGCTTTAAAAAGGGAATACCAATAGGACTAGGTTATTTCCCTGTGGCTTTTTCATTTGGTGTTTTATGTATTTCTAATGGTTTGCCATTAGGACTGGCAACGCTGGTGTCACTTACGAACCTGACGTCTTCAGGCCAGTTTGCGGGTGTCAATCTGATTATTGCTCATGCGACTTATTTTGAAATCAGTCTGACCTTGTTGCTAATCAATTTACGTTATTTTCTGATGTCCTTATCATTGTCACAGAAAATCGATCAAACCATGAATACCATTCAACGTATGATTATTTCTTTCGGTATTACTGATGAAACATTTGCGTTGGCTTCTTTAGAAGAAGATACCATTACTTTTAAATGGATGGCAGGGTTCATTCTTTCACCAATCATTGGCTGGTCTTCTGGGACGCTTGCAGGAGAAGTCATTATGGGGTTCCTGCCAGCAAGTGTGCAGGGTGCAATGGGCATAGCCCTTTATGGAATGTTTTTAGCGATTATCATCCCCGCTTCCAAAAAGTCAAAAGAGGTGGCTCTTGTTGTTCTGATGGCTATTGTGGCTCACTCTATTTTGATTTACGTACCAGTATTTAAGATGCTGACAACTGGTGTGAAGCTCATTGGTGCTACCGTGATTGCTACTGTCATTGGGGCCTTGCTGTTTCCTCGAGAGGAGGCGGAACTATGACCCTTTATCAGTTAGGTGCGGTTTTCATGATGGCCTTATTTACTTATTTGCCACGATTCATTCCGCTTACATTTTATCGTCATAAAATTGAATCAAAATTCATCAAATCTTTACTTTACTATTTACCATATGCTGTCTTAGGGGCTTTGACATTCCCTGGTATTTTTACTTCGACACCTCAACTTATAGAATCACTTGTTGGTGGTGCGGTTGCTATTTTCTTCAGTTATAAAGAAAAAGGTCTTGTTTTTGTCGCCATTGTTTCGATTCTCGCAGCCTATGGTACTTATTTGATTCTTGCGGTTTTATAATCTTGCATTTTATAACTGAAAGTATATAATAAGTTTGTAAGCCGGGGGCGCTTTTGCTGAGATAGACAATGTCTGGTCCCTTATAATCTGAACTGGATAATGCCAGCGTAGAGAGTGCAAATAAAGTTGACTTGCTTCCCTGCGTTTTAAATATATGGGAAGTTTTTTATTTGTGGCTGACAACAATGA
>JAGBPZ010000018.1 GCA_017633115.1 Erysipelotrichaceae bacterium
TGAACATTTAACAGTTGATAGTATTAAACAATGTGTAGCTCAGTATTATAATCTCTCAGTTGCACAAATCAATTCAAAATCACGTACAAATAATATTATTATTGCCCGTCATATTGCGATGTATCTTGTCAGAAATCTAATTAAAGATATATCTTATATTCAAATCGGCAAGGAATTTGGTGGTCGTGATCATTCAACTGTTATGAAAGCTTGCAGCAAAGTTGATAAAAATATAAAAAAGGATCCGAATTATCGCCAGGCAATTGAAGAAATCAAAGCAAAGCTCATATAATATGCACAACTTATGCACATAATTGTGCATAACTTTCGTTGATTTTATCGCTGTTTTTATGAGTTATCCACATAATTCACACTATTATTATGATTATTAAGTAATAAATAAAATAAATAATAAGAGGGACATCTATGCAATTTACTATAAAAAAATCCGTTATTAATGATGCTCTATCAAAAGTTTCCAGAGCAATTTCATTTAAATCTCCTTTACCAATCTTAACTGGTATTCATTTTCATCTAAGTACTAATGCTTTAACTTTAACGGGAAGCAATAGTGACATTACCATCAGAACAACAATTACTGATGATATCGATATTGAAGAAATTGGTGATACCGTTATTTCTTCTAAATATATCTTAGAAATCATCAGACATATGGATTCTGATTTAATTTCAATTGATACTAATGATAAAGATATTACAGTGATTGAAGGGGCCTCATCACATTTTGAACTTAATGGTTCTCCAGCAAGTGATTATCCAGTCATTGATTTATCTAAAAAAGGAACTCATGTCACAATTAAATCAATGGATTTAAAAGCAGCTATTGATCAGACAGTATTTGCAACAAGTGATAAAGAAACAAGACCAGTATTAACTGGTGTTAATTTCTTAGCTGATGGTGAAGAACTTGTTTGTATCGCAACTGATTCTTATCGTTTAGCGAAGAAAACACTAAGTGTTGATGATGAAATGTTCTTTAATATCGTCATTCCTAAAAAATCATTAATTGAAATCTCACGTCTTATTACTCGTGATGATATTATTGATATTTATGTAGAAGATAAGAAAATCATCTTTGACATTGACAATATCCTCATTCAGACAAGATTGATTGATGGTAAATATCCAAATATTTCGCGTTTGATTCCTGATCACTATGACAGTGTGATGTCAATCAACAGTGCTTCATTAATTGGCGCTAATGAACGTGTTTCTTTATTAGCTGATCAAACTAATAATATTGTTAAATTGACAATGAGTGAAGAGGAAGTCATCTTATCATCATTCTCACCAGAAATTGGTTCTGTTGAAGAAAAACTTGATAAAGCATTTTATAAGGGCAGCGCTTTAAGTGTTTCCTTTACATCTAAATATTTAATCGATGCCATTAAGTCAATAAACTCGGAAACAGTTAAACTTCAATTCACTGGTAAAATGCAGCCTTTCATTATTCGTGATATTGAATCTGATGACAATATCCAGGTTGTACTTCCTGTTAGAACATATTAATAGAACTATCAGACAAAGTATTCATTTGAATATTTTGTCTTTTTTTATGCCACAAAAAAAGATGATGTCAACAGACATCATCAGTTTTAACAATTTAATCATAAACAATTTCATAGTTGCCATAAGGGTCTTGTTCCTGGATTGCCAAATCAATAGGAGAGCCCTTGACAACATGGAATTTTGTACCACTCAGACCTTCTTCTGTTTCAAATAACTGCTTACCAATTTTAGTCAAAGAAGCTGGCAGAGTGACTTCATCTGGATAACTGTCCATAAAAGCATTGTCACCAATTTCTTCGCAGCCTTCTTCAATGATGATGACATCTGCGTAACAAAAAGCGAAAGCTTCTGCATCAATGACTTTTACAGTGCCAGGTACAGTGATTTTTTCAATTCGATCTTTAGGATAGTCATCACTAGTTTCAAAAGCACTAGGCCCGATTTTTGTGACATCCTCAGGGATGATAACTTCTTTTTCGTTACCAATGTATTCCTCAAGAACGTGATTTTTAATAATAAAATCTGAATCTGATGAATCGTTCATTGGATGATACGGCGTTTCTTGCGCGTCTTTCCACCCATAATATAAATTGGCTACAACGACACGTTGATCGTTGTTGATGACTTTATAATATTTTGTCTTTGTTGATTTTTTCTTACCATAGCTATATTTAGTTTTATATTTTTCGATATAGCCGTCAGCCCAGGTTCTAGTGCAATATTTGGTTGTCACAAGCCCTTTAGTTGAACCTTTTTTAGCTTTTGTATAAGTATAATCCTCAACATAACCACTTTGATCGTTCTGTACTTTAACTAATAAACTACTCTTTAATGTTGAAACTTTTGGTCCTCTTGGATCACCATAGAAATCATTACCATTAAATGTAATAGTTGCTGTTGAACCGTTGACAACAGTATCATATGTCCAAATTTGATGAGGGTCAGAATAGTATGTGTTATCAGTCGTCTTGTCGATTGTTTTTAGATATCCTTTGGAATCATAAGTAAATAGAGAAATGTCACCAACTGCTCCACTTTCTTCATCATAAGCCTGAATTTTACTGATTCGTTGCTTTTTATCATATGTGAATATATGTTTTTCATAAGGACCAGTTGCAACTACTTTTGTCTTTTTTCCTTTTTTATACGTATACTTTAATTTGATTGTCGTCTTGAAATATTTTATGCCATCAGAATCATAATATGTGCATGATGTTTTTGTACAATCGCCTTTAGAATTATACGTATATGTTATATAACGGCTTTTTACCCATCTTCCTATGTGGAATTCATATTCTGTTACTTTTGTAGGCATTTTCACTTTCTTTGCAGCTTCAGCAGGTGCAACTGATGTAAAAATCAATGCCATTGATAAAATAGCGCAAAGCATAGAGAATGCCACTGTTTTTAATCTTTTAAACATATTATGGAACTCCTTTTTCTAAAAATATGAATATATACAAATATAATTACTTTTCAAATATATCATATCACTACTCTAAAAAAAGTGCCAATAAATTACTGTGACTAAATTTATTACATGTGCAAACACAATACGATGTATCAATACTAAAACCGCATATATTAGACATCCACGAACTCGAAAAAACGAGTCAATTTTTCGTATCATTGAAATTAGTCCTCATATAAGCTCAAAAACAGACTGACTTTTTACTGGATATGTGGATTTTAAAATTTCTCATAATATTAAAAATGTTTAAACTTCATTTGATTTCCATTACCAATTTTCATGTCATTGAGACTATATAGAGATGTATCACGATTTCATTATGACTTTTTCTGACTTTTTAAGTCCTTATTTTTATATTTCCCTTTAAATTTTGCGATTTTCGCATTTTATGCTTATTAAGAGAGGGGACTACCACTTAAAGTGAACTGTTCTTAGAAGCCAAATAAATAGATTTTTTATAAGTTTTGTGATATAATATAAAAGATATTGATTTTAAGGGATGAGGAAAAATGAAAGACATTAGAATACATACAGAATATATTACTTTAGGTCAGGCTTTAAAACTAAGTGGCGAAGTATCATCAGGTATTGACGCTAAAATCGTGATCCAGGAAGGTGATGTTTTAGTCAACGGTGAAGTGGATACAAGACGTGGCAAGAAATTAAGAGATGGTGATGTCTTTGAATACAATCATCATCAGTATATGATTCGTGATCATTAAAGATATCGAATTAAAGCATTTTCGTAACTACGATCATCAAGAACTCGTTTTTGATCCATTGATCAACATCTTTGTTGGAGACAATGCGCAAGGGAAAACCAATGCTTTAGAAGCTATCTACCTCTTATCATCATCACGCAGTTTTAAAACGCATATCATTGAAGATATGATTCAATTCAATGAGCAATCTGCCGTGGTTAGTGGCCATGTCATCAGCAATAATCGTCCGATTACGATGAAAATTGCCCTGACGAAAAAAGGTAAAAAAGCTTTTATCAATATGAATGAAATTGCTCGTACGAGTGATTATATTGGTTATTTCAATGCGATTTTATTCCTGCCAGAAGATTTACAGCTCATTCAGGGTTCACCCCGTTTACGCCGTCGTCTTCTGGATCAGGAAATTGCGAAGATATCGCCAATCTATGCTTATAATCTGGCAAAGTATCAAAGTCTTTTAAAAGAACGTAATGCCTATTTAAAGCAATTGAGTGAACAACATAAACAGGCAGACACTTATCTTGATGTTTTAAGTGAACAGCTTGCTTCACTACAGGTTGATTTAATTAATCGTCGTCAAGCCTTTGTGTCTTTACTCAATGAGTTCAGTCAATCTCTTTATCAATATATAGCTGAAGATGAAGCACTTCAGATTACTTATCATTGTCAATATAAGGAAATAAGTGAACAAGCAATTTTAGCGAAATATCAAGATAACTATTCACGTGATATCATGTATCGTACGACAGTTGATGGTATTCACAAAGATGATCTTCATATCACCCTGAATCAACATAATGCGACACTTTATGCTTCACAGGGACAACAACGTTCTATTGTCCTGGCAATGAAAATCGCATTACTGGAAATCGTCAGGAAAGAAGTTGGCGAATATCCAATTCTCTTATTGGATGATGTTTTAAGTGAATTGGATGATACCAGAAAAGAAAAATTGCTTAATCTCATTTCAAATAAGATTCAAACATTCATGACAACCACTTCACTAGATGGCATTGATCATGAAGTTGTGAAGAAGGCTAAGAAATTAGTTATAAGTAGTGGTCATTTAGAGGGGACTTATTAATGGAAGACATTCGTATTGAACATTATGATGAATCCGATATTCAAGTATTAGAGGGGCTTGAAGCTGTTCGTAAAAGACCAGGTATGTATATTGGTACAACATCTTCAAGAGGATTACATCATTTAGTATGGGAAATTGTAGATAACTCAATTGACGAAGCATTGGCTGGATATTGTACTAAAATTCAGGTCGTTATCATGCCCGGTGATATTATTAAAGTTATCGACAATGGCCGTGGTATGCCTACAGGTATTAATGAAAAAACAGGTGTCAATACAGTTGAAACTATTTTCACAGTACTTCATGCAGGCGGTAAGTTTGGTGGCGGCGGTTATAAAGTATCCGGCGGTCTTCATGGCGTTGGTGCTTCTGTCGTTAATGCATTAAGTGAATATTTGGAAGTTTATGTCCATAGAAATAATGAAATTTATTATCAGCGATTTGAAAACGGCGGTGAACCTGTCGGAACATTGGAAGTCGTTGGTACTTGCGAAGATACTGGTACAACGGTTATCTTCAAACCTGATCCAATCATTTTCACAGAATCAACTGTGTTTGATTATAATATTTTATCGCAACGTATTCGTGAATTGGCCTTTTTAAATAAAGGATTGACTATCTGTTTAGAAGACCAGCGTTTAGAAAAGCCTCGTAGAGTGGAATATTGTTACGAAGGTGGCATTAGAGAATATGTCACTTACTTAAATAAAAACAGAACACCTATCCATGATCAGGTTATTGATTGTGAAGATGAAATCGATAATATTTCGGTTGAAGTCGCTATGCAATATAACGATGGTTATCAGCCAAATATCTATTCTTTCTGTAACAATATCAATACTCATGAAGGTGGTACTCATGAAGAAGGCTTCCGTCTAGCTTTAACACGTGTTATCAACAATTATGCCCGTAATAGTGGCGTCTTGAAGGATAAAGACGAGTCATTAAGTGGTGAAGACTGTCGTGAAGGTTTAACAGCAATTATTTCCGTTAAACATCCAGATCCTCAATACGAAGGTCAGACAAAGACTAAATTAGGTAATGCGGAAGTTAGACGTATTGTGAGTTCAATTCTTGCGAATGCGTTAGATCAGTTCTTGTTAGAAAATCCATCAGTGGCTAAAATCATTATGGAAAAAGTTACATTGGCTTCTAAGGCAAGAATGGCAGCTAAACGAGCTCGTGAAATGACGAGACGTAAAACCGCCCTCGATATTTCCAATTTACCAGGTAAATTAGCTGACTGCTCATCTAAAGATCCTAGTGAATGTGAAATCTTTATTGTCGAAGGTGACTCTGCCGGTGGTAGTGCTAAAAGTGGTCGTGACCGTAATATCCAGGCTATCTTACCTTTAAGAGGTAAAATCTTGAATGTTGAAAAAGCACGTTTAGAACGTATTCTTGGTAATGCCGAAATTCGTTCAATGATCACTGCCTTTGGTACTGGTATTGGTGAAGAATTCGATATTTCAAAATTACGTTATCATAAGATTGTCATCATGACCGATGCCGATGTTGATGGAGGTCACATCCGTATCCTGATGCTTACATTCTTATATCGTTACTTAAGACCGTTAATTGAACAGGGATATGTTTATGCTGCTCAGCCACCTCTTTATCTGCTTAAACATGGTAAAGAAGAACATTATCTTTACAGCGATTATGAATTAGATAAATTAAGAGAAGAATTAGGTCCTAATGCGAAATTCTCGATTCAGCGTTATAAAGGTTTAGGTGAAATGGATCCTGAACAGTTATGGGACACAACCATGAATCCAGCATCCAGAGTTCTTTTACAGATTGACTTGGATGATGCGATGCAGGCAGACATTCTATTTGACATGCTGATGGGTGAAAAAGTTGAACCACGTCGTGATTTCATTAAAGAAAACGCGAAGTATGTTGAAAATCTTGATATTTAAGGTGAGGTATGCAAATGGAAGAACGAGGCATTAAAAAAATCAATTTAACATCAGAAATGAAAAAATCATTTTTGGAATATGCAATGTCAGTCATCGTTGCACGTGCATTACCTGATGTCAAAGACGGTTTAAAACCAGTTCAACGCCGTATCATTCATGGTATGAATGAATTAGGCTGTTACAGTGATCGACCTTACAAGAAGTCTGCACGTATCGTCGGTGAAGTTATGGGTAAATATCACCCACATGGTGATACTTCTATCTATGACGCACTTGTTAGAATGGCGCAGGATTTCTCTTATCGTTATATGCTTGTTGATGGACATGGTAACTTTGGTTCAATCGATGGTGATGGTGCAGCAGCAATGCGTTACACTGAAGCAAGAATGTCTAAAGTGTCTATGGAAATGGTTCGTGAAATCAACAAGAATACTGTTGACTTCGTTCCTAACTATGACGGTGAAGAAAGAGAACCAGTTGTTTTACCATCACGTATTCCTAATTTATTAGTCAATGGCTCAACTGGTATCGCCGTTGGTATGGCTACTAATATACCACAACATAACTTGAGTGAAGTTATTGATGGTATTATGGCTGTCAGCAAGAATCCAGATATTTCCGTTGTTGAATTAATGGAATATATTCATGGTCCTGATTTTCCAACAGGTGCTTATATCCTGGGCAAAGCAGCTATTAAAAAAGCCTATGAAACTGGTAATGGTTTAATTACCA
>JAGBPZ010000097.1 GCA_017633115.1 Erysipelotrichaceae bacterium
ATATAAAGTAACAAGCAGTGTCAATGATTCGAATCAGGCGAATACAAAAACGATGACGACAACATCACTTCATTATGCATCGACTAAAGTGAAACTTTATAATGGGTATGCTGCTAATCAAATATCGGTTAAAATGGCGACAACTCATTATTATCCAACCGTGTATTATCAGCTTTCGTCTAATGATTCAGGTTATTCTAACTCAAAATGGGTCAAGGGTAATACCGCAACCTTAAAAGGTCATTTTAAAGGTGTTGTTTATTTTAAGCTGACTAATAAGTTTGGTGAAAAGCTGATTCGTAAAACAGATGGTTATGATGGTAAAACACCTAAAGTAAAATCAGTAAAAACAAGTCTTTATGATTACAATGGTGTGTTGATCAAATGGAATGAAGTATTAGGTGCTAAGGACTATGTTGTGCAATACCAACAAAAAGGTACAACGAAGTGGACAACTCTTAAAACAACATCAGCAACTTCTTATAAAGCAGCTGATTTGACAAGTGGTCAAGGTTATTACTTCCGTGTCAAAGTAAAGGGTTATTCAGCTTATAAAAAATCATCTCTTATTTATACGCTAAAGAAGGTGTCTCAACCTAAGGTTACGAAGAAAACGAAGACATCAATAAAAGTGACATGGTCTAAGGTATCAGGTGCTTCAGGTTATGAAGTCTCAGCCAATACAACATCAGAGAAGAAGGTCGTGAAGACAACAACGTCTACTTCAGCAACTATCTCAGTGAAAAAGGGGAAGCAGTATGAGTATTATGTACGTGCTTACAAGACAGTGAGTGGTAAGAAAATTTATGCACCTTGGTCAAAAGTCAGGAAGTTTACCTGTAAATAAGTGACATCTCTTAACGGGATGTCTTTTTTTGGGGATTGATTAAATCAAGGTAGCTCTAATAAAACAGAAAAGGTTTATAGAAAACATTTATATTGCAGGTGATCATACATCAACTTACAAATTATTAATACTTTCAATCATCAAGAGGTTTTGAAGCTCAACTCAAAAAGGCTTGGGAATTCGTTGAATCGTTAATACTTTTGGAGGATTGAAGTAACGAAAAGCAGAAAGCTAAAATGCATAACTAGAAAGTAGAAGGCAAAATCTTATATTATTAAGACTATTACGGTTATGCTTGTGATTTGTTCTATATACAAATATACTATTACTTAAGGAAATGGCGTCAGCAAAAGGTGATGCCTTGGTATATCAATATGGAGGAGGTAAGTTATGGGATTTAAAAAGAAGCTATTATCATGCTTCATGTCGATGGTGTTAGTGATTGCTATGCTTTTAGGAGTAGTAGGCTTGAACGTTGTAAAAGCTGAAATTGGCAGCGGTCCATTGGTTGAAGATGATGAAGACTGTAAAATTACATGGGTAGTCGACGATGATGGGACTCTAACGATTAGTGGTGAAGGTGAAATGGAGGATTATAAAAGGTATCCCGAAGAACCATGGTGGCGATTAGCCGGTGAAATTAAAAAGGTCGTTGTTGAAGATGGTATCACGCATATTGGGACAAAGGCTTTTATGTATTTTGACAATCTCAACAGTGTAGTCATAGGAGATGATGTTGAAGAATTAAATGGATCATTTATCGAATGCTGTGAACTGAAAGACGTTACGATAGGTAAAAGTGTTAGATCAGTAAACGATTTTATTGAATGCAGAGTGTTAAAAAGTTACTCTGTTAGTCCTGATAATGAATATTTATCTTCGAGTGATGGGGTACTTTTTAATAAGGATCAGTCTAAATTGCTCATTTATCCAATGGGAAAATTCACTGACTATACAGTACCAGATAGTGTAACTGAGATTGCTGAGCATGCATTTATGGATAACGCACATATTAAAAACATTATTGTACCTGACGGTGTTGAAAGAATTCAATATGAAGCCTTTGCAAATTGTAGAGAGTTAGAAACTGTTACGTTGCCGAAAAGTATTGTTCATATTAGTGACAGAGCATTCAATTGTTGCCCTGAACTAAAATCAAGTATCACTATACCAGATGGTCAGACATCAATAGGTAAAGAAACTTTCTATTATTGTATGAACTTACCAAGTGTTAGTATACCAAAGTCTGTCACAAGTATTGAAGAGAACGCTTTTTACTTTTGCTCAGCGCTTAGAGATGTGTATTACTCTGGAACAATGGAAGATTGGAATAATATCAACTTTAGTGAAGGAAATAATCGTCTAGAAAGTTCGAAAATCCATTGTATTGATGGTACGATCAACGATGTTGTTGCTGTGACATCGATTATGTTAACCGAAACTGCAGTTTCAATTACTAAAGGTAAAACACATACATTAACTGCAGGTATTGCACCTTCTGAAGCTGAAGATAAAACAATTACCTGGGTATCAAGTGATACATCTGTTGCAACTGTCAATAATGGTATTGTGACTGCAAAGAAAGCTGGAACAGCCACTATTACTGCAATGACAAGCAATGGTTTAACGGCTACATGTGAAGTTACAGTTCCAGGCTTATTAACAACGTCTTTGTCTACCTATAAGAAAGTTGAGAAAGTCACTTTAAATACAGTTGGTTTAACAAAAGTAACTTATAAGACATCTAAAAAATCAGTTGCAACAGTTTCAAAATCTGGTGTTGTCACTGGCAAAAAGAAAGGTACGGCTACAATCACTGTAACTGGTTATGATAATGGTGCGAAGAAGACTTATAAGTGTAAAGTTACGGTTAAGAATTGTTCGCTTACACTTAAAAAATCTAAAGCAACAGTCAAAGTGGGCAATACATATCAGATTGTTGCAACAACTAAGCCAAGTGCAAAAGTGACATACAAATCATCAAAGAAGTCTATTGCTACTGTTGATGAAAATGGTTTGATTACCGCTGTTAAAAAAGGTAAAACAACAATCACATGCAAAGCTAATGGTCTTTCTAAAAAATTTACTGTCACTGTTAAGAAATAGTAATTTTATAAAGTAGAGAATCTCAAAATGGGGATTCTCTTTTTAAGTCTATTCATTGTAAAAATGTTACACTATATTAACAATATCTTAGAGTACAAATGTGAATAAAGTAGATAGTTTAAATGGTCATGAGAAAGAAAAAATAAGTATTTATACTAATAATGTAAAGTGTATGAAATTCAACTATTAAATTGAATGATTTAAAATTCACCCAAAGACTTACATTTTCATCAAGAAACAATCTAGATCTCCTTTTAGAAGTCTTATTTTATTGAATTGAATCAATTATTTATCGTAAAACGATAAATAATTGTTGACAAACAATGATGTTGAGGATAAATTGAAGATGTAGACAAAGGAGGAACTTGTTTATGGAACAAAATACATTGTCTAAATGGCTTAAAGTCATCCTGTTGGGTGTAGCCTTATGTGGTTTGATTGTCTATTTTATGGTTATTCCTGTATGTGGCACAACGATTGTCAATGACTATCCTGAGTTTGCCTATTGTTTCTGGCCATGGATGGTCTTTCTATGGTTGACAGGTATTCCATGTTATATAGCTTTATATTTTGGCTGGAAGATTGCTTCAAATATTGGGTTGGATCAATCTTTTACTGATGATAATGCCACATTACTTAAATGGATTTCATGGCTGGCAGCAGGAGATGCTGGATATTTCTTTATTGGTAATATTGTCTTATTATTGATGAACATGAATCATCCCGGCATTATTTTGTTGTCATTACTAGTAGTCTTTGCAGGTGTAGCGATTTCAGTCGCTGCCGCAGCTTTATCTCATTTAGTTCAGAAAGCAGCACTTCTTCAAGAAGAAAATGATTTGACAATTTAGGGAGATAGCTTATGAAAGGTGAAATTGTTTTTAATATTGATGTGATGCTTGCAAAGCGAAAAATGAGTGTGACTGAATTAGCTGAAAAAGTAGGAATCACTATCACGAATATGTCGATTCTTAAAACCGGTAAAGCTAAAGCAATCAAAATGACAACACTTGCCAAGTTATGTGAAGCATTGGATTGTCAGCCAGGTGATTTACTTGAGTATCGTGAGTTTGATGAGTCATGAAACGTCATAAGCTTACAAATGATCTCATTATTCTGATTAACTTGATTGGTGTTGGCTGTCTACTTTACTATGGTTGGTTTTATATCATTCATGATCAAAGTATTGTGAATCCTGAGGCAATGCTTGCATTGGAACGATGGGATGCCAGTGGATTTGCACTGACTATTGGTTTGATACCACTGATTATTGTCAACAGTATTGCCTATATAACGAGTCATCAAAGAAAAGGTTTAAGTCTTTTATGGCTGATACCTTGTATAATCTGTGCTTCTCTTGTTGGCCATTATTGGCTTGGTTCATTACTTAATGATCATGATGAGATAAGTTCTCAAGCGGTTGTAAAAGTGGCTTATCAGACTGAAGATGGAGAAACTCATTTTAGTAGACTTTATGATGATGGAGGTTTAGAAGAGGTTGAACCATTTGCATTTGATGATGTCATTCATTATGAATTCGAACATAACTGCTTTGAATCTCGCATCGTTGATCATAAAGTCGTCAATAAGCTTAATAAAGATGAAATCAACCTACAAGTTGATGACTCGACAATTATGCATTTACTTGAACTAATCGTCAAAGATGTCAATCATGATATCGTTCAAGTTGAAATATATAAAGATGCTCAATCTTATTTCATGACAGTCAAGACTAATGTGAACTGGCAGGATCCATGTCTTTTCTATCAGTATATTAGTGAGGATGATGAATTGAATTGTCTTTACCAATGGGATGGCATTGACATCATTGGCATTGCGTTATAGTCATTATGGGAGCAACTATTTGCTCCTTTTATTTGGTGTAGATAGTAGTCAATAAATCGTGAGCTGACAACGTCATTTGTATAGATTATGACTATATGGATTTGAATGTTTAGTTTTGTGATAAGAAGGCATTCTTGATTTGCCTAGAAAAGGTTTGCATTATTAATGTCATTTATATATAATGGAAAAGAAATCGTTGAGAAAGACAAGTAATCAATGAAATGAAGTAGAGAGAAAGCGGTTGGTGAAAGCTTTTCAGGACATTGATGAAGGCTACTTTTGAGAGTGATGTAAACATCAACGTGACACTGCGTTAAGGTGACAGAGGGCATAGTGAGTCACACTATGAACAAGGATGGTACCGCGCTTAGTCGTTCCTTTTTAAGGGGCGTTTTTTTATTTTCAGGGACAAGGAGATTATTATGAAACAGTTAACAGGAAATCAGACAAGACAAATGTTTTTGGACTTCTTCAAAAGCAAAGGTCATATGATCGAACCAGGGGCTTCATTAGTACCACAGAATGACCCAACATTATTATGGATCAACGCTGGTGTAGCCGCTTTAAAGAAGTATTTTGATGGTACAGAAATACCAGCATGTAACCGTATCGCCAATGCTCAGAAATCAATTCGTACAAACGATATCGAAAACGTTGGTAAGACTGCAAGACACCATACATTCTTTGAAATGCTTGGTAACTTCTCTATCGGTGATTACTTTAAAGATGAGGCTATTCCTTTTGCTTGGGAATTCTTAACAAGTGATGAATGGATTGGCTTTGATAAGGATAAATTATATATCAGTGTTTATACTGATGATGATGACGCATATAATATCTGGGTCAACAAATGTGGTGTTGATCCAAGCCATATCTTACGTACAGATGAAAACTTCTGGGAAATTGGTAAAGGCCCAGGTGGTCCTGACAGCGAAATCTTCTATGACAGAGGCGAAAAATATGACCCAGAAGGTCTCGGTGAACGCTTATTTTTTGAAGAATTAGAAAATGACCGTTATGTCGAAGTCTGGAACGTTGTTTTCTCTCAGTATGATTGTGATCCAGATATTCCTAGAAAAGAATATCAGGAATTACCACACAAAAATATCGATACTGGTATGGGCTTAGAACGTTTGGTTTGTATTATCCAGGATGGTGAAACAAACTTCGATACTGACTTATTCTTACCTGTGATCCATACTGTTGAAAACATGGCAGAAGTACCATATAAAGACAATAAAATGGCTTATCGTGTCATTGCCGACCATATCCGTACAGTTACATTTGCCTTAAGTGATGGCGCAATGTTCGATAAAGCAGGTAGAGGTTACGTCTTAAGACGTGTTTTACGTCGCGCCTGCCGTTATGGTAAAGCTATTGGTATCAACAAACCATTCATGTATCAGTTGGTTCAGGTTGTTGCTGATACAATGAAAGACTTCTATGATTATTTACCAGGTAAAGTTGATATGGTTTCAGCAGCTGTTAAGAAGGAAGAAACAGCTTTCCATAAAACATTGACACAGGGTGAAAAACGTATTGCCAACGTTATGAAGAATGCCACTGATAAAGTCATCGATGGTAAAACAGCTTTCATGCTTTACGATACTTATGGTTTCCCACTAGAATTGACAATTGAAATCGCTGAAGAATCAGGTTTCACAGTTGATAGTGATGGATTCGCAGTTGAAATGAAAGCTCAGCAGGAACGTGCTCGTGCAGCTCGTGGTGATGATGAATCTATGTCATCTCAGAAGCCAGACTTAATGGATTTCAAAGA
>JAGBPZ010000098.1 GCA_017633115.1 Erysipelotrichaceae bacterium
TAAATCAGAAAAACCAGTTAAAATGACTAATCGCCATTTCACATATGCAACACAGGATATCAAAGATGCCATCAAATTGATTGAAGCATCTGATAAACCATTTGTCTTCGTTGGTGGCGGTGCTATCGCTTCAGGTGCTGACCAGGCTTTGAAGACATTCGTTGAACGCATCGATGCACCAGTTTGTGATTCTTTGATGGGTAAAGGTGCTTTTGATAATACAAGTCCTCGTTACGCCGGTATGCTTGGCATGCATGGTACAAAAACCAGCAACCTTGGTATTGCCCAGTGTGACTTATGTATCGTTGTTGGGGCACGTTTCAGTGACCGTGTTGCGGGTAATCCTAAACGTTTTGCACCTAATGCAAAGATCATTCACATCGATATCGATTCAGCTGAAATCAACAAGAATGTTAAAGTTGATTTAGGTATCATCGGTGATGCCAGAGCTGTACTTGAATCAATCAATCTGATTCTGCCTCAGCAGAACCATCCACAGTGGATGAAAGAAATCAGAATGCTGAAAGAACGTTATCCATTAACTTATGATATGGATAAATTAACTGGTCCTTATGTTGTTGAACAGATTGACCTGTTAACAGATAGTGATGCCATCATTTGTACTGATGTAGGTCAGCATCAGATGTGGGCAGCTCAGTACTATCATTACAAACATCCACGTCAGTTATTATCAAGTGGTGGTTTAGGTACAATGGGTTATGGTCTAGGTGCATCAATTGGTGCAAAATATGGTATGCCATATCGTACAGTCTTCAACCTTGCAGGTGATGGCTGCTTCCGTATGAACATGCAGGAACTGGCAACGGCTTCTCGTTATGATGTACCAATTATCGAAGTTATCTTCAATAACCATGTTTTAGGTATGGTTAGACAGTGGCAGACATTGTTCTATGGCAAGAGATATTCTAATACGATTTTGAAAGATAAAGTTGACTTCTGCAAGGTAGCTGAAGGCCTAGGTTGTAGAGCAATTCGTGTTACCACAAAAGAAGAAGTTCAACCAGCTTTAATCGCTGCTATGGAATATAATGGTCCAACAGTCATTGAAGTTATCCTTGATGAAGATGATAAAGTCTTCCCAATGATTGCTCCAGGTAAGAGCAACGAAGACGTCTTTGACCAAAACGATTTATAAAATACTAAAGCTCAGTCTTAAAAAAGATTGGGCTTTTTATGTTGCCTGTACTTTTGTCTTTTTTTAGTGAAGTGCACATTGGTGAGAGAGCCTTTTCGTGGTATAATTGAAGTGTCATAGGACAAATCCTTTAGCCAAATTCGCTTCAAGATCTTAAATATAAAAACGTTTCCAAATATATATTTTAACTATCTGTCTCATTTGACTGGAAACGGGTTTTGTAAAGGAGGATCTTATGACAAAGATCAATCGCACTGCACGCGATACTGTTTTCTCACTTTTGTTTTCTCAGCAACGTTATCAACTGGAACTGTATAAAGCGCTTCATCCTGAAGAAGAAATCAATGAAGATGATATTGAATGTATTACCTTGACCAATTTCTTGCTTCGAGGTATGTATAACGATTTAGGGCTGCTGATCAAAAATCGTTTGATGGTTTTTGTCGAAGCACAAACGCGATGGGACAAGCTTCTTGATGTGAGATTGGTGGCTTATTGGATTCAGACATTGTACGCGCAATTATCAAGTTATGACTTAACATTACATGATGCCAGAGATGACCAGATTCCCAATGTTGAATTTTATGTCGTCTATACAGGAAACGAGCCAATAGATGTCAACAATCCATTTCCGGATAGAGGTGTACGTCTGAATGTTCGCATCATCAAGGATATAGCTGATCACAGTATCGTATCGCAGTATATTTCTTTTTCTCATATCTTTTCTAAGTATCAGAAAATGGAAGGATTGACTAGTTTAGAAAAAGTTCAGAAAATCATTGAGGAATGTATTGAGAACGATATATTGACAGATTTTCTGAAAGAAAATGAGAGCGAGGTGCATCGCAGCATGATATCACTATTTGATGAAGAATATATTCAGAAAGCCAGAGATAATATTGCAAAAAGAGAAGGGCGTGAAGAGGGTCTCAAAGAGGGTCTCAAAGAGGGTCAGGAACGTATCAATCAGTTATATAGAATACTTATGAGTGAAGGTAATCATGAACTTCTTAATAAGTGTATTCAAAATGATGATGTACTAGAAAGCACGCTTAAAGACTACGAACTGTAAGAAATAGCTTGCAAAATATTGACGACATTAGCTTTAAATCTCTTGACGTAACGAAAGAAACACCACCATTTACATTTAAACCTGTCATTTAGGGTAATGTTTATGATGGTGTTTTAGTATTCTATGATTTATTTATGAAGGCTAATTTTGTAATAGTGAGACACCAGATGTCTTTGTGATTAGGATATAGGTTGGATTATTAGTTTCTTAATATGAGAAGATGACATTTCACCATTCAGATTTGTAAAATAATACTATGAGAAATGTTAAGTTTGATATAATAAGGCTAAGGTAAAGAAAAGGAGACAAGTATGAAGAGATTATTGAATTGTACATCAAGTGAAAAACTGGCTATGAATGGTGCTGAATTAAAACAATCAATCCAAGCCTGTGAAGGTCGTGTTGTTGTGACAGAAACAGTTGTTTCTTTCCAACCTTTATTAGTCGATGTTACAAATGCTGAATTGGCAGTTGCTTTTGGCAGTGATATGGTTTTATTAAATGTTTTTGACTGTAACAATCCTTATATCGCAGGACTTCCAGAATGTGACAATCCAGTTGCGAAATTAAAAGAATTGATTGGTCGACCAGTAGGTTGTAATCTGGAACCAGTTGATGAAGAAGCTGATATGCTTGAAACAAGACAGACCATTTCTACAGGTCGTCAGGCAACTGTTGAAACGTTCAAAAAGGCTGAAGAACTAGGATTTAATTTCATCTGTTTGACTGGTAACCCAGGTACAGGTGTTACTAATCGTACAATTGGTCAGGCCATCAAGAAGGCAAAAGAACACTTCAGTGGTTTGATTATTGCTGGTAAAATGCATGGTGCCGGTGTTAATGAACCAATCGTTGATTTAAAGAGTATTGAAGAATTTATTGATGCTGGTGCTGATGTTATTTTGATGCCTGCAGTCAATACGGTTCCAGGGTTATCAGAAGCAGAAGTCACTGAAGCATGCAAGCTGATCCATAGTAAA
>JAGBPZ010000099.1 GCA_017633115.1 Erysipelotrichaceae bacterium
CTATTTCAGGAAGCATGATATCAAGCAACAACAGTTCTGGCAGCTCTTTTGCCATAGCATCAAAAAATTCATGTGGTGTGGCAAATCCAGTCGCTTTGAAGCCTTGAGTTTCAAGGGCATAAATGACTAATTTACGGATATTATCATCATCTTCTAAAAGGTAGATCATTTGTTTATCACCTCTCCCCATAAAACTTTACCATAGACACTTACTGTTTGAAAAAAGTTTTTTATATTTAACATAGATTTAACATTTCATCTCTTAACAATTTAACATAAGTTTGATATGCTTAAATCAAATCATAATAAATATAAGGAGAATTCTTATGAGTATCACACAAGTTATCAGCTTGTTGTCAGGTGTCGCTTTATTCCTGTTCGGTATGAACCTTATGGGCGATGGGATCAAGCGTGTATCTGGCGACCATCTTGAGGCAATCTTGTTTAAGCTGTCCAATACAAATTTGAAAGGTGTCCTTTTAGGTACCGGTGTTACAGCTGTCATTCAGTCTTCTTGTGCTACATCCGTTATGGCAGTCAGCTTCGTCAACTCAGGTATGATGAATCTGATTCAGGGTATCAGTGTTATCATTGGTGCTATCTTTGGTACAAGTATTACTGGTTGGGTCATCTGCCTCAGTTACATTGAAGGTTCTGGCGGTCTGGCATCACTGATTTCAACTTCAACTCTCACTGGTGTTGTCGCTGTCGTTGGTATTTTATTAAAAATGTTTAGTAAGAAACCAATGCATCATAATATTGGTGACATCATGATGGGCTTTGCGATTTTAATGACAGGTATGTCAACAATGAGTGGATCTGTTAAGACTGTTGGCGAACAGCCATGGTTCCAGGCAGCTTTACTCAATATGAATAACCCAGTTCTGGGTATTGCGATTGGGGCTGCTTTTACAGCTATCCTACAGTCTGCTTCAGCTGCTGTTGGTATCGTTCAGGCATTATCAGTCACAGGTGCTATGACTTTTGGCACTTCATTATCACTTCTTATGGGTATCAATATTGGTGCAGCTGTACCAGTCTTGTTGTCAGCTATTGGCGTTGGTACAGATGGTAAGAGGGCGGCATTCAGTTATCTGGTCTCTTCAATTGTAGGTACCGGCACATGTGCGATTTTATTCTTTGGAGTCAATAGCTTTGTCCATTTCCCATTTATGAGTATGCCTTTAAATCCATTCTCAATGGCATTCGTTAATACAACTTATCGTTTTGCGATGACATTGTTGTTATTCCCAATGATCAAACTGATTTCAAAAATCGTTACTGTTTTGATCAAGGAAGTACCAGATACAACCAAAGATGGCAAGATCGTTCTCGAAGAACGTTTCTTATACCGTCCTGCACTTGCAGTTGAACAGGTTCGTCAGGCTTTAACAGATATGGGTATCAGAGCATTAGCTGCTGTTTGTCTCAGTGACCAGCTGCTATTTGAGTATGATGAAGAGAGTTATAACCGTGTCATTAGTCAGGAAGAAGTTAATGATGAGTATGAAGATGAAATCAATGCTTATCTCTTACAGTTGACTAATCAAAATATCAATGAATATCAAAGTGGAGAAATCGCAAAATTCCTCCATGCTGTCACTGATTTTGAACGCATTAGCGACCATGCTCTGAATATTGCTCAGAACGCAAAAATGATCCATGATAAAGGTCTTGTATTATCAGAAGGCGCTAAGAATGACTTTAAAGTCTTATCTGAAGCAGTTGAAGAAATCGTTCAGCTGGCAATTAATGCATTTGGTGCAATCGACTTAGATACTGCAATGCGTATTCAACCATTAGAAGAAGTTATTGATGAATTATGTACAAGAGTTCAAAACCATCATGTTAGACGTCTGCAAAATGGTACTTGTAGTATTAAACAGGCATTCGCTTACAACAACATCTGTACTGACCTTGAACGTGTTTCAGACCATTGTTCAAATGTAGGTAACGCTTTGATCGGTATCAGTCGTGGAACAATTGATACTCATGATTACCAGAAACAATTGGCAGCAGACGAAGCAGCTCAATACGATCAGTATGTTAAAGAATACAGCGAACGTTTCTCATTATAATTGTTTCAATCAGGTATTAATCATACAGTCATAATTCTTATTGGTTTGTCTTACATTTGCGTGTTTGTGGTAGGCTTACGTCCTCAAGGATTTATCACTGCATGGTTATTATAAAGCTGCGGCAGCAGAAAATAGTAGAGATCTGGCGAGAGTCAGATCTTTTTCATTTGGGCAAAGAAAAAAGACAATCTTATATTTGATTGTCTAAATAAGTCATAACATCCAGTAGTGATTGCCCAATATAAGTAATCATTGGCTTAAGTTCATCAGTTGGCTCTAATAAATCAGGAACCATGATAACCTTCATCTGTGCCTGATAAGCAGAACGGATCCCATTGGCAGAATCTTCAACTGCCCACGTGTCTTTAGGATCAACGTTTAGCTGCTCACAGGCTTTAAGATAAATATCTGGTGCTGGTTTACTGTGTGTGATCATATCACCAGTTACAATGATATCGAAATAATCATAGAGCTTCACACCAATAAGTTCCATTTCGACATGATCTTTGGCAGTTGAAGTCGCTAAGGCGATAAGATAGTGATGATTTTTAAGATAATCAAGTAATTCTCTGGTACCAGGTTTTAAAGGCATTCCATACTTTTCGATATAACCAAAGAAATCCACTTTCAATTCTTCAACATATTGATCATAAGGGAAATCAGCACCATAGGTTTCAAGATAGGTGGCACGTTCATGGGCAACGGTCATACCCAGACAGCGGTAAAGGATATCATCAATATTTGGAATGTGATATTTGATGGCTAATTGACGCCATAAACGCATATAGAGCTGCTCACTGTCAAACAGCACGCCATCCATATCAAATACAATAGCTTTAGTCATTAGTTTTCTCCGTGTTTTTAAGGTGACAATCAATATAGAGAGGGTCATGATCGGACAGCTCTTTGAATTGATTGAGACGTTGATAATCATCGATGATGATATTGCCATGATAAAAGATATGATCTAACGTACTCCCTTTTGATGACTGTTTGGCATCAGTGAAACAGTTCTTTAAAAGACAATAGATCTGATAACTCTTAAGTGGCTCTTTTTTCTTATTAACGGCTTTGTTATGAGAGTTAAAATCACCGCCAATAATCACAGGGCAGCGATAACGATGAGAAAGATCAGTAACGGTTGCCTTCAACTGTTCAACCTGATGTGTCATCGTTTTTAAACAGGCTTCAACATGTTTTTTATTGAGAGGGGTAAGATGTGTACTGATGACGCAAATAACTTCTTTCGTGCGTTTGATTTTGAAAACACCATAGCATATACGGCGATTGGTTTTCAGCCATCCATGTTTGTAGGCAATAGAACCGCTTTTTATGAGCGTCATCGTTCTGGTATTGTAAAGCATGGTCGTCATATAAGTGAACTGCCAATTTTTAAGTGTATCCACAGGACGATAATGAGGTAGTTTTTCAAGGACATGTCTCCATTTTAATTCGGCTTCCTGCAAACAAAGCACATCAGGTGATAAACTAAGAATTAGACGTTTGACACCTTCAGCACGACCATTGATTGGACGTCCATTCCATAATATGTAATGAGCCTCAAGATTATACGTCATAACACGTATCTGCCCTTTGATCATCTTAAAATGTCCTCATATTGAATGGCAGGCTTTTGATGAGTTGTCACATCATCTGGATCATATTGTTCGATGAAACGAATGATTTGATTGGTAAGTGATGTTGGCGTAGAAGCACCAGACGAAACGGCAACATGATGAGCCTCATTGAGCCATGTCAAATCAAGATCATTGATACTTTCAATCATCTGTGTTGGTTTGTGTGCCTGTGTTTTGGCAATGGAGGCTAATTTTTTAGTATTGTTGGAACGTGGATCACCAACGATGATGACTAAATCGATATCATCATCAAGAGAAGCGATTGCTTCCTGACGGATTTTTGTCGCATTACATGTCTCTTTTGCGATTGTTACATGAGGCAGACATTGCTTGGCTTTCTCACAGATAGTATAGACATCATAAAGAGACATCGTTGTCTGATTAGTCATGACATAATCTCCATTTGGATCAATTTTCTCAATATCATCGATCGATTGAATCAGATGTACACGATCACTGATGGCCAGGGCACCTTCAGCTTCAGGATGATGATTTTTACCGATATAGAGGATGTCTTTACCTTCATCAAGATACTTTTTAATGAGTTCATGTGTTTTGATAACATCAGGACATGACGCATCGATGATTGCTAGATGCTTCGCTTCTGCTTTGGCTTTGACATTATCACCAGCACCATGAGCAGTGATGATAATCGTACCTTCATCCACTTCATCAAGGAGTTCCAGACGGGTTTTCTGGGAATCTTCAATCGTTATAGCGCCCATGTTTTTAAGAGCATTGACAATATATTCATTATGGACAATCATCCCAAGAATATAAATTGGTGGTTTAACTTCTTTAGTGGCTTTTTTAACAATATTGATTGCGCGCACTACGCCTTTACAATAACCACGTGGTGTAACAGCTGTGACTTTCACTTTAATCACCTCAAAGGTATTATAACGTGTCTTAATATGATTTCAAAGAGATATCAAAAAACCTTCATCAGAGTGCGATTTCTTTGATTTCCCCTGATTGCATTTCAAAGACTTTGTGGTATAATCAGTGCACAGATGAGGAGGCGATACAATGAAACAATTTAAAGATTATCAATTTCGCGATGATGTCTTTGCAACTCTGAAAGACATTCACTTCGAGACACCGACTCAAATTCAAAAAGAAGTCATGCCATTAGTCTATAAACGTCGTGACGTCATCGGTATTTCTCAGACGGGTACCGGAAAGACGCACTCTTTTCTAATTCCAATCATTGATACTATTGATACGGAAGCAGATTGTGTTCAGGCTGTCATTACAACGCCAACACGAGAACTCGCTTATCAGATCTACAACAATGCTCAGGCATTTAAAAAGAATAATCCTGATTTGCGTATTTCAATTATCATTGGTGGCAGTGATAAACAGAAAACTATCAATGCCCTGTCAACCCAGCCTCATTTAGTTATTGGGACACCAGGACGTATTAAAGACCTGGCATTAAATGAAAAGGCACTGATTATTACAACGGCAGAAATCTTCGTCATTGATGAAGCAGATATGACATTAGAATATGGATATTTGGAAGACTTAGATGCGGTACTGGGTAAAATGCGTGATGACCTGCAGATGCTTGTATTCTCCGCAACAATTCCCGAATCATTACAGGTCTTTTTACGTAAGTATATGCATAATCCAAAGCTTATTCAGATCGAAGAGGCGAAAGCCACAACAGATAATGTCAATCACTACCTGATACCAACACGTCATAAAGACCGTTATGAATTGTTGACAACGATTATGTCAATTATTGATCCTTATATCTGCATTATCTTCTGCAACAAACGTACTGAAGCGTCTGCTTTAACGAAACGTTTACGTGAAGATGGTTATCGTACTGGTGAAATTCATGGTGACTTAACAGCCCGTGAACGTAAACAGATGATGCGTCGCATCAACAATAACGAATATCAGTATATTGTGGCTACAGATATTGCAGCTCGTGGTATCGATATTGATGGTGTATCTCACATCATTAATATGGATTTCCCTACTGAACGTGATTTCTATATCCACCGTTCCGGACGATGTGGCCGTGGTAAATATACTGGTGAATGTTTCTCACTTTACGACACATCATCACAGAATATGGTTGAGCGTTTGGAAAAACGCGGTATCCATTTCCTGATGAAAGATATCAAAGATGGAAAACTTGTTGATGCCGGTGAACGTCAGCGTCGTGCAAAACGTCAGCGTCAGCCAAGTGAACTTGAACGTGAAGTTCAGAAAATCATCAGAAGACCGACCAAAGTCAAGCCAGGTTATAAAAAGAAACGTAAGAGAGAAATCGAAAAGCTCTATCGTAAACAAAAACGTAATATCATTCAGCGTGATATCCAGCGTCAGAAGAAAGAACGTGCTAAACAGAAGCAGAGAGAAAAGGCTGCCCAGGAGAACGACAATGGATCTTTTGATTGGTAGTCATGTTGGCATGTCTGGCAAAGAGATGCTTCTTGGCAGTGTTAAAGAAGCTATCAGTTATGGTGCCACGACATTCATGTTTTATACCGGAGCGCCACAAAACACACGCCGTAAGCCTGTCAGTGAATTGCGTGTTGATGAAGCGAAGGCTTTGATGGCTGAGCATAACATCAATATGGATACGGTCGTTGTTCATGCACCCTACATTATCAATTTAGCCAATACCGTTAAACCGGAAACTTTCGAACTGGCAGTCTCATTTCTCAAAGAAGAAATTGCCCGTTGTGAAGAAATTGGTGCAAAAATTCTTGTCCTTCATCCAGGTTCACATGTCAAAGCAGGTGAAGAGGCAGGACTGGAATCCATAATCAAAGGTCTTAATGAAGCAATGACTGATATTGATCAGTTGCATATCGCTTTAGAAACCATGGCCGGTAAGGGTAGTGAATTAGGCCGTACTTTTGACGAACTTGCTTATATCATAGATCATTGCGATTATAAGGATCATCTGGGATTATGTCTTGATACATGTCATTTGAATGATACCGGATATGACATCAACAATTGGGATGCGATTCTTGACGAAGTTGATGACAAGATTGGTCTTGAACGTGTATTGGCGGTCCATGTCAATGACTCTAAGAATCCAATTGGTGCCCATAAAGACCGTCATGAAAATATTGGTTATGGCACAATTGGTTTCGATGCGCTTAATGCGGTTGTTCATAATGAGCGTTTAAAAAATGTGCCAAAGATTCTCGAAACACCTTATATCGATAAAAAAGCACCTTATAAAGATGAAATCGACATGTTTAGAACACAAACTTTTCATGAAATCAAAGACTTGAACGATTAAGTTCAGGTCTTTTTTTGATTGAGGGCATAGAAATAAATAATCAAATCCAGTGCCTGATCAAAACTGATATGATGATGACTTAAATAGATCAGATGTTCGGCAATCTGTGAAGCTTTATCAATCTCATAGACCATGTCACGGTTATGACGCAGAAAAAGGAGAAGTTTCAATGCCTCTTTGCGATCGAGGATCATGTCATAGAGCAGCAGGATTTGTTCAAATTCGTTAAGTGAAATAATGTCCAAGTAATGATACATATCATACCTCCTACTTTTCTATGGTCTGATTTTTTGAAAATTATCTCACTAAAATAAAAAAGATTAAGCGTGGGCTTAATCTTTGTTGCGTGATTGTGATAATTGAATGACGAATTGATAGTCAGCTGGCGTATTACAATTAGTCAATAAAGCTTCATCGCCTTGATAGTTATAGATTTGGTAATCAATTTGAGAAAGCAAATTTTTAACCGCAAGGCGTTTTTCTTGAAGCAATACTTCGATTGGCTTGACAAGATGGGTATTATAAATACCAATCAAGGGCTCGATGCACTCATTGTGAATCAGAATGGTGGCTTCATGATGATTGTGTTCATGTAAGTCGATTAAATCTTTGAGCGCTGAAATTGGCACGAGAGGCACATCAACACTAATGACGAGGCAAGATGCGTTTTGAGCATGTTTCATACAAGCATGAATACCTCCAAGAGGTCCACACATTGGATAATCATCAGTGATGGTTTTCTGATGGCTTGAGTGTCCAGACACCATGATATCTTCAATACCGACCTGCTTTAATTTAAGAATCATTTCCTCAAGCATGGTATGTTGATGAAAGGGCAGTTCTGCCTTGTCCTGCTTCATGCGGCGACTTTGACCACCTGCTAAGATAATACCAGAAATCATTGAACTTCTATTCTTTCAACGTCTTTCACGTTTCGTTTTGAATTCTGATCTGTGAAGACAAGGAGCTGATAGCTATCTTCGTTTTGAATAAGATAAACAGCGTCACCTTTAAGTTCATCAGCAGTGATGGTGGCACTATATTCGTCTGATGAGACAACTTTGACACTATCAGTAACAGTGACTTTAGCCTGATTCAGTAAAGATGAAAGCAGACAACCTTTGGCATTGATGTCTTTTGTTTCACCTTTGCCATTGACAATTGTCCCTTTGACATCAATAAGTGAGATGTCGTCAAGACTGATGTTTGTCGTCGCATCGCCACTAATGATTTCAATACTGTTTTCAGCCACTTTAGGACGACTGTTCATGTGAATCAAAGCAATTACGGCTGTTAAAGCACATAATAATACGATTAATAATAATTTCTTTTTCATAATCTAACCTTCCTTTAATGTTTAAAATGTATAGCCTTTTGTAGTCTTGTCGCTAATAGTTCGCAAATCCACCCACAGATAGCACCGCTTGTTAAACTCACACATCCATATAATAGTAATGGAATCAAAGGTAATCTAAAGACAATGATATTGGCAGTCAAACAAGCTCCTAAAGATGCCAGCATTGATGCCGGAATAATGGCTTTAGTGATGTCATGATGAGAATGACGGACAATCGCAATCACGATATCAATCATGATACCAGGAATCACATAGCCAATTGGCGCTAAAGCACCCATGCTGCCCACAGTCCCAAATATGATAGCGAGGATGCTTTGAATAAAACTCATCAGGGTCGCTGAGAAATCTTGATCAACGAGGATGGCTGCAAGCAAAATAAAAATCAAAGAAAAACTGGTTGCAATACCACCAGGTATATGCAGGTAATCTGTTACAACGTTGGTCATTGGCGATATCACTTTTTTAGATATCAATCCGATATCACAACATAAAGCCATAAATATCAATTCATGGGGTGTCCACTTTTTCATTGTCTCTAAGGTGCCTTTCGTTCAATTAAAATGGGGTCGGTAACACCAATCCCAAAACCACTAGATTTATGACAAGTGCAATAATTGCAGCAAGATTTCTTTGATACTGGATGACTTCGTTTTTATCCATACTTATCAAAAATATACATAAACAATTTTACACCATGAAAAAGGTCAGGGCAAATGATATGTTTGAGTTTGATTATAATATTGTTATATAATAAAAGAAGAAGTGCAAAGTGTTGAAAATTTATATTAAAGGGAGTGGTTAAGCATGAAAAAAGTGCAGTCCACGTGTAATTTCTGTGCAATTGACTGTAATCTCGATTTTTATGTTGAGAATGATCGTATTGTCAAAGTAATACCTACCCCAGGGTATCCAGTCAATGATGGCTTTAGCTGTATCAAAGGGTTGTCATTGAATAAGCAACAGACAACGGTCAAACCAAATGCATTACCAAAAATCAGACAGGAAGATGGTACTTTTAAAGAAGTATCCTGGGATGAAGGTTTCCAGTATGTGGCTGATCAGTTGCTTGCTTTACAGGCAAAATATGGTACCGAAAGTGTTGCCGGTATTAGTACTGGTCAGTTGACTTTAGAAGAATTTGCCATCTATGGTCATGTTATGCGCAATTATCTGCAGACTAATGTTGACGGTAATACCCGTCTCTGTATGGCAACTGCAGCTGTTGCTCATAAGGGAACTTATGGTTTTGATGCACCAGGATTTACACTTGAGGATCTGGAACTATCTGACACAATTATTTTGATTGGATCTAACCCAGTTGTGGCCCATCCAATTGTATGGGGACGCATTCGTAATAATAAAGTCCCTGGCCACAAAGTTATTGTGATTGATCCACGTCAATCTGAAACCGCAAGATGCGCGGATTATCATTATCCATTACGTTGGCGTACTGATTTGACTTTGATGTACACATTGGCTCATATCATCATTGAAAATGATTGGGTCGATCATAGCTTTGTCGATGAACATACTGAACACTATGAAGAGTTTAAGACATTCTTAGAAGATTTCACTTTAGAACGTGGCGTTAAAGTCACTGGTTTGTCTGCTGATCAGATTATGGAATTGGCCACACTGATTCACGAAGGCAAACGTGTCTCATTCTGGTGGACAATGGGTGTTAATCAGGGTTATGAAGCAGTCCGTACAGCACAATCAATTATGAATCTGGCTTTCCTAACTGGTAATGTTGGTAAACCTGGAACAGGCGGCAACTCCTTTACTGGTCAATGTAATGCCATGAGTTCAAGATTATTTAGTAATACGACATGCTTGTTTGGCGGTCGTGAATTTGGCAATCAGGCTGATCGCGATTATATCGCCAATATCATCGGTATCGATGCAGACTTATTGGCAAAGAAACCAACATTGCCATACAACGCTATTATCGAAGGCATTAATGAAGGTCGAATTAAGGGGCTGTGGGTCCTCTGTACAAATCCTCGCCACAGCTGGACCAATAATGAAACCTTTGCTTCTGCTGTTAAAAAATTAGAGTTATTTGTTGTTCAGGATATTTATGACACCATTGAAAGTGCTGAAGAGTGTACTGTTTTCTTCCCAGTTGTCCCTGGTATCAAAAAAGAAGGTACTTATATCAACATGGAACGTCGTTTATCACCATTGCGTCAGGTTTTACCTCGTGGTGAAAATGAAATTTCTGACTATGAATGCATTCTTGGTGTTGGTAAAGCACTTGGCATGGGTGAAGCCTTAAGTCGCTGGGAAACACCACGTGACTGCTTCAATTTACTACGTGAATGTTCTCGTGGTATGCCTTGTGACTTCACTGGTGTTTATTGGGATGATTTAACTGGTTCCCATGGTCGTCAGTGGCCTTATCCTGAAGGTCGAGAAGAAGAGCTCAAAGCTGATCAGCGCCGTCTTTACGAAGATGGTCAGTTCTTTACTCCAAGCAAAAAGGCTCAGTTTATTTTCGAAGAACCATTAGACAATCCTTGTCCAGTGACGGAAGAATTCCCTCTCGTCTTAAATACTGGCCGTGGCACTGTTGGCCAATGGCATACTCAAAGCCGTACAAAAGAAGTGAAGTTCGTTGAAGATGTCTCATTAAAGAAAGCTTATCTGTATATGAATACAAAAATGGCAGCTGAACATGATGTTCATGAAAACGACTTTGTTCGTGTTTATTCATCAAATGGACAAGATGCTGTTTTCATGGTCAAGGTAACTGATTATGTACAATATGGTGAGCTTTATGTGCCAATACATTACATTGAATGTAATAAACTGACACCTTCTGTCTATGACAAATATTCTCGTGAACCAAACTATAAAGGTGGTACATGTCGTTTTGAAAAAGTAAAGGAAGGGGAGTTGACTCATGTATAGAATCCGTATTGACCGTGATCTTTGCATTGGCTGTTTAACTTGCGTATCAGCCTGTATAGTTAGTCATCAATCTGAAAGTGGCGATGCCCGTAACCGTGTTGTCATCGACAGTGAAACTCTGCCAGCACCAATCTTTTGTCGCCATTGTGATCGCCCTGAATGTGCTTATACATGTATGACCGGTGCTATGCATAAGAATCCGGAAACAGGTTTTGTTGAATATGATAAGGAACAATGTGCAAGCTGCTACATGTGCATCATGTCATGTCCATTCGGTATCTTGAAATATGATAGTTTAAACCAAAAAGAAATAATGAAATGTAATATGTGCGTTCACCGCAGTGAAGATGGTAAGACACCAAAACCATTATGTGTTGAAAAATGTCCAATGCATGCCATTACATTAGTGGAGGTCGAACGATGAGATACGTAGTTATTGGGTCTTCAGCTGCTGGCGTTAACGCGGTCAGAGAGTTGCGCAAACTTGACCCACAAGGTGAAATTGTTCTTGTTTCTAAAGATGAACATATTTATTCGCGTTGTATTTTACATCAATATCTCAGTGGTGAAAGAACCCTTGAACGTTTAAACTTCGCTGAACCTGACTTCGCTGAATTATATCGTGTCAATTGGATGAAAGGACGTGAAGCCATTGGCTTGGATCGTCAGGCAAAAGAATTGATTCTTGATGGTGATGAACGCTTGTCTTATGACAAACTGTTGATCGCCACAGGTTCACATACCTTTGTTCCGCCAATCAAAGGATTAGATGAAGCTGATAACTATATTGGTTTTAGAAATCTTGATGATATTGAAGTCCTTAAGGAAGTCGCTAAGACTTGCTCTCATATTGTCGTTCTTGGCTCTGGTCTTGTTGGTATCGACTGTGCGACTGGGTACCTGCATATGGGTGTAAAAGTCACTCTGGTAGACTTTGCTTCATGGCTGTTGAATAAACAGCTTGATGAACGTGCTGCTCAGCCATATATTGATGCATTCAATGCCGCTGGTGTTGAACAGCATTATGGTGTTGGTGTCAATGAAGTCCATGTTGATGATAATCATAAAATCTATGAAGTCGTCTTGAGTGATGGCACTGTGATTCCTTGTGATTTCTTCGTTGTCACTGCCGGCGTTCGTTCAAATGTTGAATTCTTAAAGGATTCAGGCCTTGAATTATCACGCTTTGGTCTGATTTATAATGAATTTGGTGAAACCAATGATCCTGATATCTATGGTGCTGGTGATGTCTCTGGCAAGAGTCCAATCTGGCCAGCAGCCGTTAAAGAGGGTATGGTAGCTGCTGGTAATATGGTTGGCAAACGTGAACAACTGACTGACTTCTTTGCCAGCAAGTCAACTATGAGTTTCCTTGGTATTCACACCATGTCTTTAGGTATTGTCACACCACCTGATGACACTTATCGTGTCGATACATATGACCAGAATGGTGTTTATAAGAAAATCGTATCAAAAGACGGTATGATTGTAGGAGCATTATTACAAGGTGATTTAGCTTATGGCGGTGTATTGCAACAAATGATTGCCCGTCGTATTGATGTACGCCGTGTTAAGAAACCGTTGTTTGATATTGACTATTCCGACTTCTTCCATGAAAGAAGCGACCTGGAATTCACTTATGAAGAGGAAGGTTTAAAATAATGGAACGACTCAAAAATTTACCAGTACCCGTCCTGCCTACATTTGTAGGAACATTGACATTAAGTAATGTTTATGGTGGTATGGGCTATACCTGGGTACGCTATCTGGCAATGGCAGTGGCTACATTGGTTATCCTTGCTTATATCTTGAAACTTGTCTTATATTTTGATGTTTGTAAGGCTGAATACAGTAAAACTGTTCCTGCAAGTTTATATGCTGGTTTTACCATGTGTCTCATGATCCTGGGCAGTTTCTATTATGAAATAGGCCTGGGCTTTGGTAAAATCATCTGGATGGTAGCTGTCTTTGCCCATATGATTCATATTTGCATATTTACCTACAATAACGTCATTAAAAATCGCAATCTTTATACAACTGTACCAAGCTGGTTTGTTACCTACAACGGATTACTTGTTAGTGCAGTTACTGGTGGTGCCATGAATATGGGCGGTTTATTAAAAATCATCACTTTGTATGGTGTAATCATTTATTTGATTTTGATTCCAGTGATGATTTATCGTCTGATCAAGGTACCAGTTAATGCTGATGTCTACCATACAATGGCTGTTGTCCTGGCTCCATGTAGTTTATGTGTAGTTGGCTTAAGCAACACATTCCCAGAATCATTATTGACTTTACGTCTTTTGATGTATGTCTGTGTATTGATTTCACTCGCATTCATTATCATCAAATTACCGAAGTTCTTCTCCTTCAGTTTTACTCCGGGATTTGCGGGCTTGACATTCCCAATGGCCATTGGTCTAGTGGCAACTAATAAAATGGCAGCATTCTTTGAAGCATCTAATCCTGGTTATGCAATGATGTGTAAACAGCTTTCTGGATTCCAGATCCTGCTCACATCAATGTTGATAGGTTATGTATTAGTCAATTTTATGAGAATGTTGTTGAAGATTGAAATGAAGTAAAAAAAGACATGGATCAGTGAAAACTGATCCATGTTTTCAATTAAAAGTATTTTTTGACACCTTTGACGATACCCTGAGCCATCTTCTTGACATTGGCATCTGAGATACTGGTTTTGCGATCTCCTACTTCAATTACGGCAGAAGGAACTGTTGAATAAGATGTCTGAGTCAAGTCAACATCCTTGGCACCTTTACCATAGATTTTGACTTTTGCTGCTTTCAGACCACTAATCAAATCTTTACCTAAGGCAAGATGTTTCTTGTACATCGTACTGACCGGATACATTTTACGATAGCTTGAGACATTAGGAACTGCACAGTCATAAGCACCTTTATTAGTTTTGGTTGAATCAAAATGAATGCTGATATGACAGGCAGCATATTGGTTGGCATAAACCGTACGCGCAATA
>JAGBPZ010000100.1 GCA_017633115.1 Erysipelotrichaceae bacterium
AAAACCGTTTGGCCATCGTTGAAGGTATTGGCGAGAAATTGACATTTATTGATGAATCACAATTCACAGCGCATTTATTACTAGTTAAGCCATCCAAGGGTGTATCAACTAAGTTGTGCTTTGAAGCTATTGATCATCATCCTTATGAACATCCAGATATAGCGTCACTGGCAGAAGGTGTGAGAACAAATGATTATGACAAAGTTGTGGCTCATTTAGGTAACAGTATGGAAGCACCATCCATTAATATTGTGAAAGAGATTGCGACGATCAAACAAGAAATGATGGACTTTGGTTTTGATGGTGCCTTGATGTCGGGCAGTGGATCATGTGTTTTTGGTATCACGCGTGATGAAGCTATCATTGATCATTGTTTGTCCTATTTCCAGAAAAAATATGCCTTTGTCAGAAAGTCCGCAATTCTTACAAATGAAATGAAATACATCAAGAAGAAATGAAAGCGTCATCATCAATGAAGGAGTCATTAATATACTAAAAAAGAGGGGCTATCCCTCTTTTCATTTACAATCATTTTTGTTACAATGAGGCCGAAAAGGAGACGTTAAGACGATGAAAACATATGCGGTTGTATTAGCTGCGGGCAAAGGTACCCGTATGAAGTCTGATAAACCTAAAGTTGTTCATGAAGTTCTTTATAAGCCAATGATCAACCTCGTTGTTGATGAATTAAAACGACTTGGTGTTGATGAAACAATCGTCGTTGTTGGTCATGGAGCTGAACAGGTCGAAGCCTTATTAGATGATTCTGTCACTGTTGTTTACCAGCGTGAACAAAAAGGTACTGGTCATGCTGTATTAATGGCTAAAGACATCTTAGCAGGTAAAGAAGGTACAACAATCGTTCTTAATGGTGATGCACCACTCATTCGTGCAGAAACATTACAGGGCTTAGTTGATTACCATAATGCTGCCAACAATAAAGGAACTGTCATGAGTTGTGACTGTGATTTATCATTGGCATTTGGTCGTATTATTAAAAAGGATGGCCAGATGACAGCAATTGTTGAATACAAAGATTTAAAAGATGATATGCGTGATATCACTGAGATGAACGTTGGTGAATATTGCTTTGATAATGTAGCTTTATTCGATGCTTTATCAAAAGTCACTAATAATAATGCTCAGGGTGAATACTATATTACTGACGTATTAGGTATCCTTCATGATGAAGGCCAGCGTATTGATGCTTATAAGATTCCTGATTTAAGTGAAGTAGGCGGTATTAATGACCGTCTGGCACTAGCTGAATCAACAAAGATTCTTCAGAAACGTATCAATTCTAAATGGCTTCTTGAAGGTGTGACAATCATCGATATGGATAACACTTATATCAGTCCAGATGTTGTCATTGGGCAGGATACAGTCATTGAACCTGGATGTATTCTTAAGGGTCAAACAGTGATTGGCAACAATTGTCATATCGGTCCATATTGTGAATTCACAAATGTGACAGTGAAAGACAATGTTGAAATCAAATATTCAGTCATTAGTGATTCAGTGATTGAAAGCGGCACTGACATTGGTCCATTTGCGAGATTACGTACAGATTGCCATATCATGAACAATGTTCATATTGGTAATTTCGTCGAAATGAAGAAAGCGCATTTTGGCAATGGCAGTAAATCAGCTCATCTGACTTACATTGGTGATGCTGAAGTAGGTGATAATGTCAATATCGGATGTGGCACGATCACAAGTAATTATGATGGCAAGAACAAGTCTATGACAATCATTGGTGATGATGCGTTCATCGGCTGTAATTCAAATCTTGTCGCTCCTGTCAATATTGGTAAAGGCGCATTTATTGCTGCCGGTTCTACAGTTACAGATGATGTTGAAGATGATGCTTTTGGTATTGCTCGTGCAAAACAAATCAATAAGCCAGGCTACGCCAAAGTATTAGAAGAAAAACGCATGAAGATTTACGAGGAACGTCGTAAAAAATAAAAGGTCACAAGACCATTCATTGATATTGTCATTCATACAACATCAATGACTTTGTTTAAAAAGAAGAAGAGGGTTACATGAGAAACAATATTGCAGTATTAGCTTTATCAGCTAGCCAGGATCTGGCAAAGAAAATCGTTTCCCAGCTTGGGATCGAACTTACAAATTCAAATGTTCATCATTTTGCAGATGGTGAAATCTTAGTTGAAATTAATGAATCAGTACGTGGTAAAGACGTATTTGTGGTTAACTCAACATCTTACCCAGTTACTGAAAACTTAATGGAAATCTTAGTTACTGCTGATGCTTGTAAACGTGCATCTGCTCATTCTATCACAGCTGTTATCCCATATTTCGGTTATGCAAGACAGGACCGCAAAGCATCACCAAGACAGCCTATTACCGCAAAATTAGTTGCAGACTTATTAGAAACTGCTGGTGTTAACCGTGTTGTCACTATTGACTTGCATGCTGCTCAGATTCAGGGCTTCTTTAATATCCCAGTTGATGAAATGCAGGCATTAATGTTGATCTGTCATTATATTGACAATCTTCATTTAGATGATATTTGTGTTGTATCTCCAGACCATGGTGGAGCTAAACGTGCTCGTAAGATGTCTGAACACTTTGATTGCCCACTCGCAATCATTGACAAACGTCGTCCAAAACCTAATGTAGCTGAAGTTACAGGTATCATTGGTGATGTTGAAGGCAAATCTTGTATTTTAATCGATGACATGATCGATACTGGTGGCACAATCGTTGCTGGTGTTGACACATTATTAGAAAAAGGAGCTAAAGAAGTTTATATCGCATGTACTCATGGCGTATTATCAGCTCCTGCAAGCGAACGTTTAGAAAACTCTGCGGCTAAAGAAGTTATTATTTGTGATACGATTGAAATTCCGGAAGAAAAGAAATTCCCTAAATTACACATTGTTTCTGTTGCTGAATTACTCGCAAAAACAATCGAAAGTATCGAAGAAGACTTACCAGTCACAAACGTATTTCAAAGATATAGTTTATAATATCTAATAGGCAATCCTCATCAGGATTGCCTTTTTATGTTAGAATAGTGTTACTGGAGGAAAGCGTTATGGATAATATTGGCTTGAACATGCGTTTAGAAGCTTATGATTTGGCAATGACTTTTTATCATACCCATTTATGGAAACGAATTTATGACAGTAATTTATTTGCCTGTCGTTTAAAAGATGGGACAATTTGTTACATCCGTGTCATGGGTTATAATGGCAAATATATTGGCCTGTCAGTTTGCCGAGGTGATCAAGGGCTCAATAAGATGCAAAAGACATTTGCAGACTATTATGAAGGGATGCCTAAATTCATATCACGAGATATGTTTTTTACACAGAATGACGTTCAATGTCTTTACAGCGATGATGACGACGATTATTCAGAAGAAGACTATATGCTTTTTTCAAATTATTGTAAGACTCGAGGGATTGATATTAATCAATATCCAATAATCCGTTTCTCACGATTTGAACCTGTCAAAATACCTACAATTCCTAATAAAAAAGAAGAACTTGACCGAGTCATGCTGGGCTTAAAAGCAGGTATCGCTTTTGCCCATGATATGAAGGGAGAATTAGCTGATTATTCTAAAAATGACCGTGAATTTCCTTTGTATGTAGAAGAAGATGATGGTTCTTACCACTGGGAAAATATCACAGTCCCTTATTTCTATGAAGAAGAATACAAAACAGTGCCAATTGATGATAATGAATCGATTGAGAAAATAAAACAGATCAAAGACGCTAAGCCAATGACTTGTGGCCTGGTGATTTCAGAAATACCAATTTCTGATGATGATGAAAACAGTGAAGGTCATTTTCCATATCTTTTGTTAGTAATGTTTGAAGAAGAAAATGGAGAGGTCAGAGTATTCTTTGTTGATGATCCATATGACGATAATGATTTATTAAGAGGTCTCTATGAATTTATGGAATATTTGCTTGAATTGGATGTGAAGCCATCCCTTATTCATGTATCTGATGGAAGAACTTTATCATTCTTTGAAGATTTTGCCAATCAGCTTGGTATCGATGTTGTCGTCACTGATGAAATAGACAAATTAATTGATTTTTATGACTCCTTTGGAGAATTTGCGAAGCGTAGATATAGTGATGATGATGAAGTGAATGAAACTTTTTCAAACCTTGACTTTGTCGCTGATGAACTTGAGCAGTGGGATGAAGAACGTTATAAAATCATGCCACCATACCTTTATTACCTTATGGATCTCTATACAAGTGACAAGGTTGATGAAAGAGACCTTCCTCAAATTGAGGCTATTATCACTGATGTTGTCAAATGTAATTATTCATATGTTATCAGCGTAAGATTTTATCCAGGCTGCTACAGACATATCAAAGTGCCTGCGGTTATGGATTTAGAAAGCTTATCGTCTTTTATTCTTGATGCCTTTGACATAGATGATAATCATCTTCATGCTTTCTTTATGGATAATAAGCTTTGGGGTCAAAGTCGTCGTGCCTGCTTCTCTCATTCTTTTGTTGAGGAACATAGAAGTGGAGATCCTACAGATATGGTATCACTCTTTATGTTCGATCTTATAAAAGGCAGTGAATTTATCTATCTCTTCGATTATGGTGATGAACTGACCTTTAAATGTAAGATTCTGCGTATTGAAGAGGGTATGGAAGCACCAAGCGTCATTAAGCGTGTTGGATAGTCCGACAAAAAGTCTGGGAATCAAAATCCCAGATTTTTTTATACTTGTGTGACATTGTGAGAACACTTATTGAGTGCTATAATCGTAATACAATTTGATAGGAGGTGGCGATGATGACGACAGATGAATTAAAGATTCGTGCCTATGAAATAGGTCAAATGGTTAAAGACGGCCTTATTCACAGCTGTACATATGCGTGCCAGCTTTCAGAACACTACAAATGTTATGTTAAAATTGATGCCGATGCTAATGCTTTTATTGTTGAAGTTCTTTTGAGTAATGAGGGATGGTACATTGATGAACTTAGGAGAAAGGCTCGTGATAGCAATGCACCAAATTATATCATTGACGATTTAGATAATCGTCGCCAATCTATTTCCCTTGTTGTTTTATGGTCTGATGATATGGATGATGATCTGGTGTGGACACCAGACCATGAAGATGGTATCTTTGGTGCGCCTTGCTTTACCCGTCATAAGCCAGGACAATATGTGACGAGTTTAAATGCAACAGAAAGGAAAATTATGGATGTCGTATTTGACTCAATTGAGTCTTATTGTTCAGATATTAAATCTGAAGACACCAAAGAAACATTTAATGCACCGAACGATGAGATTCCTTACTATCGATTTGTTGGAAACCAACATTGTTGGGATACGACATTTCTTCCTGCCGACTATCAGCCTGACTATGACATTATTAATTGTCAAAAGTTAACTGATTTAAAGTTGCTAAAAGAAGAAGAGCCACACATTATTCTCCAAATTCATATAGGTTATATTGAAAGGTATAACCCTGAGTATTTTGGTCAAGTCACGAGAACCTATGGTCTATTAGCGGTTGATGAAGATACCAGACAAACTATTGCCATCATCAATATGCCTGATCACTCTCCAGAGTACGTGTATGATGCTCTGAGAATTCTTTCAAAAACTCTATTGGAGAAAGACTTACGACCATATGTCATTAAAGTATCAACTGATTATACTTATTATTATTTGCTCAACTTTGCGCAAAGACTGGATTGTCAATTATTGAAAGTTGATCAGTTGCATGCCCTTGCAGTAGCATATGACGAAGTCGTATTAAATTATGAAAACTTAGATGATGAAGATAAAAGCTTGTATTTACTCGATGAACAGACACGTGAATATATTGCCGATGTCTATGCTGATATCATGACGTGGAATCAAGAACGACTTGAAGCTATGCCAAAGCGTTTCTTTGAAATTCTTGATGCTATTTCTCCAGCACATTACGATGTGCGAAAAGTGTCACACATTGTTCATGAATTAACAGATTTATTACAATGTAAAAGTTCCTACCTCATAGAGGTCAGTGATGAAAAATCGCAGCATCGTGCCCAATTGCTTGTCACAGCAGCAACTACATTAGAAGCTCTGGCAGATTTTATCATCGATGTCTTTCATCTATCACCAGAAACGATCTATCGATTCGATTTCTTTCCTACGAATCGCAGTTGGCAAAATGATGTTTATTTCCGACCAGATCATGCGGGATGGGAGGAATTATCTGCACGAAGTGTGACATTGATGCGTTTGAATTTGGACTACTGTCATAATAGTTTCCTATTCAGTGATCCAGACCATCAAATGTTATGTGAGTTAATCGAAGAACGCTATGGGTTGAGTGACCCGACAGTTATCAAGGAGGTTGATCCAAATGTATTTTAATACCCATACCCATCTTAACAGTGAGGAACAATATGA
>JAGBPZ010000101.1 GCA_017633115.1 Erysipelotrichaceae bacterium
AGTTTGAGTCAAAACTTTAATTCCGAGCTTTTCAACATGTGCCATCAAGACATCTCTCACTGTCTTAGCCTGTTCACTACGTGGATACAATAAGTCGTTGAGCCATTTAGTTTGTATCCCAAGTTGTTTTAAAGCATCAACAATATCAAACTTAGATACAATCTCTTCAACTTGTGTTAAATCAGTGCCCTCATAAAACAAGCTGTTCATTTGCCGATTAGATAAGTTACATCGTCCATTACCAGTTGCTAAAAGCTTTCTTAGAGTTTTATCATTAGCTTCCAAAACAGTCAGGCTGAGTCGTGGACAAGCCTTTTTAATCAGAATTGAAGCATATATGCCAGCAACACCACCGCCAGCGACAATTAAAGATTTCATACATATCACCACTTTTAAGTGTAAAACAAAGGTCTTTTAAAAGAAAGTTATTTCGAATTTTTTATTGTAGTATGTACAAAATAATCGTATAATATTAAAGAATTTTAGAAAGAGGAGGAATAGACAAATGGGAAGAGCTCATGAAGTCCGTAAGGCATCGATGGCTGCAACCGCTGCAAAAAAGTCAAAACTGTATTCATATTATGGTAAAGAAATCTATCTTGCTGCAAAGAGTGGTGGTCCTGAACCTGATGCAAACCTCACCCTTAGACAGCTAATCAACAAGGCTAAAAAAGAACAGGTGCCTGCAGATGTTATAAAAAGAGCCATTGACAAAGTTAAAAGTGGTGTTACTGAAAACTATGAAAATATTCAATTCGAAGGTTTTGGTCCTGGCGGATCAACATTAATCGTTAAATGTTTAAGTGATAACGTTAATCGTACAATCTCACAGGTACGCCCTGCTTTCACAAAATCTAAATCAAAATTAGGTGCTGAAGGTTCAGTATCTTATCAATATAATGTCAATGCAGTCATCCAGTTCAAAGGCATGGATGAAGAAGCTGTCCTTGATGCTTTGTTTGAAGCAGAGGTTGATGTTGAAGACATCGAATCATTAGATGATGGCAGCATCAAAATCGTTGGTCAGCCTACAGACTACAACAATATCAAAGTCGCTATCAGCAACGTTATGCCTGATGTAGAATTCGATATCGATGAAATCCAGACAACACCTCAAGAAACTGTTGAACTTGAAGGTGATGACATGATGATGTTCGAACGTTTGATGAACAATCTCAACAATTGCGAAGATGTTGACCAGATTTATCACAACGTTTCAAATTATGATGACGGAGAAGAAGAATAACTACGGTTATTCTTTTTTTGAACAGTGAAAGTTACATTACTTAATCATTCAGAAGTCTTAATCGAATTAGATCATCATATTCTTCTGTTTGATGAATACCAGGCTCCTTTAACAATCAATAAGGACAAGCCTTTATATATCTTCGCATCACACTCTCACGGAGATCACTTCTCCAGAAAAATCTTTTCTATTGATCATCCAGACAAACATTATATTCTGTCTGATGATATCCGTGCTAATAATCAAGACTATACATTCGTCAAACCACATCAGACCATCACAATCGATGATTTAGAAATCAGCACCCTGTTCTCTACAGATTTAGGTGTTGCCTTTATTGTCAAGGTTGAAGGTCAGACAATTTACTTTGCCGGAGACCTTCATGATTGGGACTGGCCAGGCGAACCTGAAGAAGATAATACATGGCAGACAACTCATTACCTTGAAGAAATTAGTCTCATCAAAGAACCTGTCGATTTAGCATGCGTTGTTGTTGATGACCGTTTAGAAGAAAATACATTTAAAGGTTTTGATGAATTCCTTGAACATGTCAATGCGAAAGTATTATTGCCAATTCATTATTTTGGTCATTATCGTATCTCTAAGGAGTTATCTCAACATTTAGAATCAGTCAATACCAAAACAGATGTTTTACTTCCAGAACATGCTAATCATGAATTCATTATTTGATTAAATATTGTTGTATGAATGCTATTAAGTCATTCAGATTGATCATAAATATCAAGAGCGGATTCCTCCCAGGAATTCCGCTCTATTTTTTTTGAAAATGGCATCTTGATTTCTTATCACTTTACACAAGAATCTGTAGTATCAAAAAAATCCCCATTAAGGGGATTCATTAATTAGTCTCTTTTAGGAATAATTTCTAACCAATAATCGTCTGGGTCATGTATAAAGTAAATACCCATTGATGGATTTTCAAAACAAATACAACCCATCTTTTCATGATGAGCATGAGCAGCATCAAAATCTTCAACTTCAAAAGCAATATGACTTTCATTTTCACCCAATTCATATGGTTGTGGATGATCATATAAACAAGTCAATTCAAGCTCAAATGGTGATACACCATCATAGAGATAGACGAGTTTGAAACTACCATCACTACCAACTTTTTCACGATGAATCTTAAGGCCTAATGCTTCATCATAGAATTTGATTGAGCGATCTAAATCGGTCACATTGATGTTGCAGTGCAAAAATGTCCCTTTCATTACTTCATAACTCCTTTCTTTATTATTTTGTAACGCCTTCTTTAACTGCCTGTTTGGCAACTGCTTTAGCCACAGTTTCAGCCACACGCGGATCAAATGGATTCGCAATAATATAATCTGCTTTTAATTCTTCATCAGTAATTAGAGATGCCAACCCTTTTGCAGCAGCCATCTTCATACCTTCAGTAATTTTCGTAGCACGTGCATCAAGGGCTCCTCTGAATAAGCCAGGGAATGCGAGTACGTTGTTGATCTGGTTTGGATAATCAGAACGTCCGGTACCTACAATTGCTGCTCCTGCTGCAAATGCATCTTCTGGACTGATTTCAGGTTCTGGATTAGCCATTGGGAATACGATAGGATCACGTTTCATTGATGCAACCATTTCTCTAGTAACCAGATTAGGTTTTGAGACGCCAATAAAGACATCTGCTTCTGCCATTGCTTCTGCAAGAGTCAAACGACGATTCTCTTTATTTGTAATAAGTGATAATTCCTGTGTCAGGAAATTGTATTTATCATAGTCTTCTCTTAAGACGATACCCTTAGAGTTAAAGCCATAGATTTCCTTGACGCCTAAATCAAGCATCATATGAATGATTGAACTTCCGGCTGCACCTACACCGCTGATGACAACCGTCAAATCTTCAATCTTTTTATTAACGACTTTAACGGCATTCATTAAGGCGGCTGCTAAAACGATTGCCGTACCATGCTGGTCATCATGGAATACTGGGATATCAAGTGTCTTCTTCAGTTCACGTTCGATATAGACACATCTTGGTGCACTGATATCTTCAAGGTTGATGCCACCAAAAGTTGGTGCGATTTGCTGACAGAACTTAATGATTTCATCAGGATCTTTGGTATCAATACATAGTGGGACACCATCGACGCCACCAAACTGTTTGAATAAAATTGCTTTGCCTTCCATAACTGGTAAACCTGCTGCAGGACCAATATCACCTAACCCAAGAACAGCTGTGCCATCAGAAACGATTGCCACACTGTTATTCTTCCATGTTAAATCATAAACGCGATCAGGTTCTTTATTGATGACACGACAAGGTTCAGCAACACCTGGAGTATAACCAAGTGTTAAATCCTCACGTGTATCTAAAGGTACACGCAATTTGATTTCTAATTTACCATGTACTTTTTCGTGTAATTTTAAAGCTTCTTCATAGACATTAGCCATAGTTTTTCCCCTCTTTCATCTCTTTGACGATTGTTAAAAATTCATCAAGTTGATTTTCTGTATACAATAATACACCATTTCTTCTCAATATTCTAGCAAACATGCCATCACCAGAAATGATTCTATGTGAAAAAGTACCATCGTATATAGTACCAACACCACATGATGGTGAATTGTTCTTCAATATTGCAATCTTAACGCCTTTATCTAAACATTCTTGTGCACACTTTTGAGCACCATTGACAAAGGCTTCAGTGACATCTTCATCTTTGATATTTTTAATCGATAGTGGGTCTTCAGAAATAATTTCACTGGCGGCTCGTGGGATTGGCAGTCCGCCTGCGACTTCTGGACAGACAAGAAGAACATTTTCATTGCTAGCGAGTTGTTTCAATTCTTCAGCAAGATTAGAGTCACCACGATAAGTACAGTTACATCCTGCCAGACATGCGCTCATACAGATCATTAAGCAATCCTCCTAATTCTTCAGGTGTGGCAACGATATAGTCAGCACCTGCACTTTGTAATTCGTTTATATCTCTAAATCCCCAAAGACAGCCAATCGTTTTCATGTTGGCATTATGTCCTGTCTCAATATCTACATAGGTATCACCAATAAACAGACACTCTTCAGGCAATAAACCATATTGATTGAGGATCATATTTGTAGAAAGTGGATCAGGTTTGACAGGGATACCATCTCTGCCACCAAAGACAACATCTATTGCATCACCATAAACATGACCTAAAATCTTGTGTGCCATTTCATCAGGTTTGTTGGTAATACAAATGGTTTGAATATTGAGCTGATTAAGCATCTTGATCACTTCAATCATTCCCGCATAAGCAATCGTATTGGCAAAACAGTGTTTACGATAATAGTCGCGAAAATAGTTGAGACATTCATCAAAATATTCCTGATGTTCTCCTACTGAACGTCTGATTTGTGTTTTGACACCATTAC
>JAGBPZ010000102.1 GCA_017633115.1 Erysipelotrichaceae bacterium
AGTCTTATAAGTATTAAACTTCCAGAAAATGTGGATAGGATTTGTATTTTATCGTTTGCTGAATGTACTAATCTTGCAAGCATCACAATACCAAGTAGCGTGACCGACATTAGCTTTAATGCGTTTGAAAACTGTGGAGCTCTAAAAGATGTCTATTATTCTGGCACAAAAGAACAATGGGAATTTATAGACATAGAAGGCAATGACTATCTGAAAAAGGCAACTATTCATTACAACCAAGGTAATGGAGGTAGTGAATTCGCTCCAGCAAGGGATCATGTTGGAATGGAACCAGAAAAATGCTAAAGGTTTGGATGAGACAGTCTTCTGTAAGAGAATGATTTATTGTTTTAATGATAAAATCGATATAGTATAATTATATTTTGAAATAGATAGAAGGGATTTAAGGTATTATGAGAATTGCAGTGACATATGATAATGGTATGATTTTTCAACATTTTGGTCGTACTACTGAATTTAAGGTTTATGATGTTCAGGACGGTGCCATCGTTAATGAACAGGTGATTGACACTAATGGAAGAGGACATGGTGCTCTTGCAGGTGTTTTATTAGAAGCACAGGCTGATGTTCTTATTTGTGGTGGTATTGGTATGGGTGCTCAGATGGCATTAAGAGATGCTGGTATCAAGCTTTATCCTGGTGTTCAGGGATCAGCAGATGCAGCAGCTAAAGCATTTGTTGAAGGTCAGCTAGATTATGACCCTGATGCTCATTGTGATCATCATGAACATCATACAGGTGGCTGTGGTCATCATCAATGTCATTAAATTAATAGATTAATAATATAAAAACCGTTTAGTAAGATAGTAACCATCTAACTAAACGGCTTTTTTTCGCTTGTAGTCTATTTAAACTTTCTAGTGGAGATGCATTAAGATATAGCTAATCGCAAGTTGTTGTTGTAATTTGGCATTGATGACGGCAGTTTTATCACCGGATTGAATACCATAGTTACCAAACTGGGCATGATTGCCACCTTTAATGACATATTCATGATAACGTCCAGAAACAAGCTTTCTTCCAGAGGTAACTCTCTTCATGTTGAGAATACCATCGTTAGAACCATAAATACTGATAACATTAAGGTTATTCTTGATTTTGATTGACGGATAAGCAGCGAAAAGAATGAGACCAGATAATGACTCGCTATGGAAGGATGCATAATAAGCTGCCATAGCACCACCTAAAGAATGCCCACCGACATACCATGAACGATAATGACTGTGCCTGATAATGCTTGAAGCTTTATTCATATTGAAGATTGCCAGTCTGAATGGCATTTTGACCAGGCAGACATCCATGCCCTTGCTTGCAAGTTGATGCAACATTGGGGCATAAGCAGCAGCTTCAACTTTGGCTCCCGGATAAAAGATGAGACATCTTTCCTGGCTTGGTCCATCAAAGTGATAACCATAAGAGGTCGTTTCAACAGTGACTGTTTGATCAGAAACAAGTGCTTGTAATGCAACCTCATCAGCACGGTAATAAGCGCCAACATACCAGAAAAATGAACCTGTCAGAATAACCATTATAACCATAACGATGATTATAAGGCGTTTGTTTTTCATATCTAAATCACACTTCCTCATTGATGTTTTCTGGCAATATCATATTTTATCGTAACAGTTCTGTCAACTCTTACAAAACATGATTGGTGACAATTCAATGAATATGCTATACTGTAGGAGATAAATAGAGAGAAGGTAAAGCAAAATGAAAATACTTGTGATCGATGCTCAGGGTGGCGGTGTTGGCCGCCTGCTGATTACATCATTAAAGAAAGAGTTGCCTGAGGCAGAAATTATCGCCGTAGGGACAAATACGACAGCGACAGCTTCAATGCTTAAAGCTGGTGCTGATGCTGGGGCAACAGGAGAAAATGCCGTTGTCGTCAATTGCCGCACGGTAGATGTCATCGTTGGTCCAATTGGGATTGCGATTGCGGATTCAATGCTTGGTGAAGTGACGCCAAGAATGGCTGAAGCTGTAGGAGCTTCACTCGCAAAACGCATTCTGATTCCATTTCAGCATTGTGATTCGATTATTGTTGGAGTGGAAGAAACGAGTGTTGGCAAACTGGTTGAACAGGCTGTCAAACATATCGTGGCATTGAGATAGGATTTGTTGTCATAAGCATGTTCATAACTTAATGTAAATAAAATTGGTACAAATAGTTAGGTCAATCTAACATTTATTCTTGACAAAGAGTTAGTCTTACCTTAAACTTGAGGTGTAAGGATAGACTAACTCTTTTTATGTGTGCAAACACTCATTTTTTTAGATCGAGGGTTAGTATAATCTAACTTTGAAATTTGAAGGGAGATGCTTGTCATGGTTAAGCAAGCAATAAGAAAGATTCTTTATGTTTTCGTCTTTGTTGCCTTATTGGCTGGAGCGTTTGTTGCACCAGTTTATGCTGAAGGCGAAGAAGGTACATACTATCTTTCTTATAGGTGATTTATCAAATCAAGTGCAACACTTAATGTAAGTTTAACCAAAAACCTCATTAGGTGTTTTATAATTCAGACATTTTCTTGGTCTGTTGTTAATAAGTTCCAAATAATGTTCTACTTCTTTTTCGTCAGCTACAGATAAATCCATCCCTTTAGGATAGAATTCTCTAAACAGTCCATTTGTATTTTCGTTGGTTCCTTTCTGCCAGGCACAGTATGGATCACAAAAATATGTCTTACAGTTGAGAACTTCTTCTATCTCTTCATATCGTGCAAACTCTTTCCCTCTGTCAAAAGTGATCGTTTTGACCATC
>JAGBPZ010000103.1 GCA_017633115.1 Erysipelotrichaceae bacterium
GTACAGATACGCATCTTCTCACCAGCTCTTGCCATCGTGCGGACACCATCAGGCGTCATGACGACAATTTCACCTGGTCCTAATTCCATGTAATCTGTATAACCTAGATTAAGGTAGGCAAATGATTCAAAAGATGCACAATAGCCTTCCTGCTTACGACCAATCATAATAGGCGTACGGCCCAACTTATCACGGGCACAATAAACACCTTTTGGCGTTAGAATCAGAATCGACATTGACCCTTCAATACGTTCCTGGGCATATTTGATACCTTCAATCAAATTGTCTTTCTGGTTGATAATAGCTGCCACAAGTTCCGTGGCATTGATATCGCCACCACTCATTTCTAAGAAATGGGTATTGGCATTTTTAAAGATTTCCCCTTCCAGCTCTTCCTGGTTGGTAATCTTACCTACAGTTGTAAGAGAATATGTTCCATGATGTGAACGAACGATCAATGGCTGAGGTTCATAATCAGAAATACATCCAATACCAAGATTGCCATGCATTTCGTTCACTTCTTTTTCAAATTTAGTTCTAAATGGCGAATTTTCAATCGAATGGATTGAACGGTTAAAACCACCTTCACCATACACAGTCATACCTGCACGTCGTGTGCCTAAATGAGAATGGTAGTCAGTTCCGAAAAACAAATCAAACACGCAGTCGTGTTTTGACGCAGTTGCAAAGAAGCCTCCCATGTTAATTCCCCCTCACGACAAATACTATTTTTTCACGTGCATTATAACATAGATTTGATGAGTGTCAAAAAAAACTTTCAAATTACAGACAGAACATTTTTGACTTATTTGTGCTACAATAAGATTACTTTTTAAAAAGAAAAAGGTGATATTATGAAAAAACAACTTGTGGTCCTCTTTCCTGGAATCGGTTATACCAATGACAAACCATTGCTTTATTACAGTGGAAAGCTCGCTAAACAATTACGTTATGATACTATTGCCCTTAAATACGGTCATTTCCCTAAGAATGTCAAAGGTAACAAGGACTTAATGAACCAATGTTTCGATCTAGCCTTATCACAAACAAAAGAACAACTAGCATCTGTCAACTGGGATGATTATGATAACATTTACTTTATCTCCAAAAGCATTGGTACCGTTACTGCCGTCAGTTATGCCACTTCAGCTCATCTTCATGTCAAACATGTCCTAATGACACCTTTAGCCCAAACCTTCTACGGCATTATTGAAGGAATTGCTTTTCATGGTACTGCAGACCCATGGGCTGATACGATCACCATCAAAGAAATGTGCCTAAGTTATGGTATTCCTTTGACCCTCATTGATGATGCCAATCACTCATTGGAAACTGGTGATGTTGATAAGGATATCTCCATTCTTCATGATGTCATTAACGCCATTAAAGATTATATTGAATAAACTAAAAGCTGATTTCTGCCCAAGAGAAATCAGCTTTTTAAATTTTAATTAAGCTTTGACCATTTGTACCACTGATAATATCAGGAAGACCACTAAGTGTACAATGACGATGCTTGCCCCAGTAGGTGTTGCATAGAGATAAGAAATCGACAAACCAATGATGAAGCAAACAACAGCGATAATAGCGGCCCATAAAACCACTAAGCGGAATGTACGTGCAATACGCATACTGCTTAAGCAAGGGAAAATCGTCAATGATGAAATCAATAAAGCGCCCATCATACGCATTCCCAGAACAATGGTGACAGAACATAATATCGCAATAATCATGTTATAAAGATCAACCTTGACCCCGGTTGAACGGGCAAAGTCCTGATCGAATGTCAAGGCAAAGATACGATGATAAGAATAGAAAAACAGAATCAATACCATAATGGACAGGACGATCGAAATGATCATATCCGTATTGCTTAATGAGAGAATACTGCCAAACAAGTAATTATTGATATCCGTATTGACGCCTTTAGTAATAGAAATCACCATCACCCCAATAGCCAGAGCACTTGATGACAATAACGCAATAGCACCATCGCCATGAATCATATGGCGTTCATCAAGCTGCAGGATGATGATGGATGCCACAATCGCTAAAGGAATAGCTAATGTCAATGGAGCAATATTGAGCACTGTAGCCACTGCAAACGCGCCAAAAGACACATGGGACAAACCATCACTGATCATTGCATTACCACGTAAAACTAGTGAAACACCAAGTAATGAAGCACATAAAGAAATCAGTAAACCAACCACAAAGGCACGAACGATGAACTGATAACTAAACATCATCAATAATTCACTCATACCTGCTGCCTCCTCTTTCTGAATTCTTGCGTGGAGCCAAAGAAAATATCATGATCATCAAAGCTCAACACTTTATTCCCCATAATACCTGATACGGCAAGGTCATGAGTGATGAGAATAATCGTAATCCCTTCTTTCATATTGAGGTCTTTAATCAAATCATAAAACTCTTTTCTTGATTCATAGTCAAGATTATTGGATGGTTCATCAAGTACCAATAAACAAGACGTAGCACTTAACGCACGTGCCAGTAAGACCTTTTGACGCTGTCCACCAGATAAATCGGCAAAGCTGCGGTCTTTAATATCATCGATTTGCAGACGTTTAAGGCAATCCAGGGCAAGCTTCTTTTCCTCACGACTGTAGAATGGTTTGAAATGGAGACGATTAAGTGTTCCTGATAAAACCACTTCATAGACAGATGCTGGAAAATGGTCATCAACAGTTGTTTCCTGAGGCATATAGCCAATAAAACGGCGGTCAATTGTATAAGTGATTGAGCCACTGATTGGATGGATCAATCCTAGTAAGCCCTTGACCAAGGTACTCTTACCACTGCCATTAGAACCTATAACAGTAAGAAAATCATGTTCTTCTAAAGAGAAGTTAAGATCTTCAATGACGGGTATTTTTTCATAACCAAGGGTCAAATGTTCAACTGATAAAATCACTGTAATGCCTCCTTTAAAACTTCAGCATTATCCTTCATAAGATCGACATATGTTTTGCCGGCATTGAAATCATTAAGAGCGATATTATGCCCACTCTGGAATGTACCAATCGTACAACCGGTTTCTTCCGCAATGGTTTTCGCCACCGCACCGTTAGAAAGTTCAATTGTCAAAACCATTTTGACCTGATCTTGACGCACTCGTTCGATCAGCTGTGAGAGTGTCTTAGCACTTGGCTCAGTCTGTTCTGAACAGCCAGGAAAAGCCGCATAATAGTCAAGTCCATAATCATCGACAAAATAACGCAACGGAAAACGGTCACCAAAGTAAAGGGTTTTGCGGTTCGAATGCGCAACAATCGTCTGTATTGAATGATCAATCGTTTTGATTTCATCGCAATAGGCATGAGCATTATTTAAATAATCATCTTTATGATCATCATCAAGGGTCGCTATTTCATGACTGATGGCATCAATAATCGTGACGGCATTTTTAAGTGAAGTCCAGACATGTTCATCATATTCTGCTTCCGCTTCTTCCACCTCACCCTTTTCTGCCTCCATGCCTTCTTTCAGCTCTTCTTCTTTAAGGGTAACGAGTTCCATCATACGCATCACATTGACATCTTTTTTCAAGCCATCAATTGTGTCTTCCATCCATGATTCAGATTCACCACCGACACAGACGATCAAATCACTTTCAGTAAGGGCAATCTGATCATGTGGAGTAGGATCGTAATCATGCATATCCTGTCCAGGCTTTAGCAGCATTTTGACTTCAAAGGTATCGGTATCCCCAATAACCGCACGAACAAAATCGTAACAAGGAAAACTTGTGGTGACGATCGTACGCTTATTCGAATGAGTCACACCACAACCTGTTATCATGATGCAAAGACAACACGTAAGAATCAATTTGATCAATTTAGGCATTCACTTGCTCCTGACAATGCGCACATAATCCCATCAACAATGAATCCGCACAGTTCAGCTTAAATCCATGATGAGTCAACAAGTGATCGCTGATGCTGTCCATGAAGTGACATTCAAGATGGATGATCTTGCCACAACAGCTGCACTGCATATGTAAGTGATGACTGCAGTCATCATGTTCCCCAGTAAACTGATAATAATGACGATCATCAGCACTGCTTTTGATTTTCAAAACGGTGCCATCATCACTCAAGCGTTCAAGCTGACGGTAAACAGTTGCCAGATTGACTTTAAAGTTTTGAGCCGTCATGGCATCATAGAGATCCTGGGCACTTACACGACTGTCACTGTGACTTTCTAAATAGTTCATGATGAAATCTTTATTTTTAGTACGATAGTTCTTTTTCATAATAGCGATGCTCCCTTTTGCGAATCATTTGCATTTTAGCGATTCTCTTGATAATTGTCAACCATTTTGCGAATCATTTGCATTTTTAAAAGGACCTGTATAATACAGGTCCTTTAAACTAATAAGTGATCGATTGTGATAACTGTCACATAGGATTGATTAAGCGCTTTGACGGCTTTATTGATTTGCTCAATCAATTCATCTTCTTCCTGTTCATGATCATAAGGAATGAGGACATCAAAGATCAGTTTTGTCTGATCTGATGTTTTGACAATTCGGAAATCATGGACAGAATATTGGGCACTGATATCACTGACAATATCTATGACCTCCTGACGGAGTTTTTGTGTTAATGGATCATCCAGGTCTACCGGATCGATATGAATCGTTGTATCGACATGGTAGGTCTCAAAAATGTCACGCTCTATCTTGTCAATGAGTTCATGAATCGATACCAGATTTTCATGAGCATTGACTTCGGCATGTAAACTCATATAACGCTGCGCAATCCCATAATCATGATACATCAGATCATGAATACCAAGAATTCGGTCATACTTAAGAATCGAATCAGCGATTTGTTTGATGAGTTCACGATTAGGCCTTTCACCAATCAAAGGACTAAGCGTTTCCTGAAGTGAGTGTATACCGCCAAATAAAACCACCAGAGACACGATTGCACCAATCCAGCCATCAACTGGCAGCTGATGAAAAATAAGCGCCACCATCGTTACAGAGGTCGTCAGGACATCATTAAGAGAGTCTTTTGCCGCAGCTTCGTAAGTTTCTGACTGAATGGACTTCGCCGTTGCTTTGTCGAAGTAATACATAAACAGTTTCACCATAATACCCAGAATCAAAACTGCCAACGATGATAGTTTAAAGATGACTGGTACCGGATGAATGATTTTAAGGACGGCTTCTTTAAGTGCCATTAAGCCAATCGCCACGATAATGACGGAGACTACAACACCAGCCACATATTCATAACGTCCATGTCCATAAGGATGTTCACGGTCAGGATGCTTTGAAGCGACCCTAAAGCCAATCAATACAACCAGGTTACTCGACATATCAGAAAGGTTATTGATACCATCGGCAATCATTGCCTGAGAGTGTGACAGATAACCAAAGATAATTTTACTAAGCGATAATACACCATTAAGCAGTAAGGACAACAGCGCAAAAAAGATGCCATAACGTTTCCTTACATCTGCATCATGAGTATTCTGATAATCAGGGATGAATGTGCGTATCAAATAATTATACATATCGCTTTCCTCGCCTCGCAAAATGAATTCAATTCCTTTATACTCCGGCAA
>JAGBPZ010000104.1 GCA_017633115.1 Erysipelotrichaceae bacterium
TATGTTCTAGGAGGTCATATGAAAAAGGGGTTATTATTGACGCTTCTTGGAGGTACTTGCTGGGGCTTTTCTGGTGCCTGTGGTCAGTATCTCTTTAATCATTATCAGGTCAGTTCGTTCTGGCTGGCAAGCATGCGTATGTGTTTTGCGGGATTACTATTGAGCGTTACAGCAATGATTGTGGCTCGTGAACCATTGATCAAGATGCTTCATAACTATCATGATGTGATCGAATGCCTCATCTTTGGTGTCTGTGGTCTGGCATTTTGTCAGATTACTTATCTTCAGGCCATTAAGTATTCAAATGCTGGGACAGCAACGGTATTACAGTATCTCTATCCCGTTATGATTATGGTCCTGGTTTGTATCAAGACGCAAAAACTGCCTACCAAAGTTGAAGTCCTGTGTGTCTGTTTGGCTATTGGCGGAACCTTTGTGATAGCGACTCATGGCCATCCAACGAATATGGCATTGTCAAAAGAAGGCTTGATCTGGGGACTGATCTCAGCTGTGTCTTGTTGTTTTTATACCTTATTGCCACGTCGTCTTATGGGAATCTATGGCAGTATTCCCGTAACTGGCATTGGTATGCTTGGTGGCGGACTCTTTACTTTGATTGTATTTAGAACCCCGACACTTTACCGACCTCTAGATATGAATGGTCTTATAGCGACGGCAGCAATTATTATTGTCGGTACAACTCTTGCTTATACGATGTATTTACAGGGTGTCAAAGATATTGGACCGGTAAGGGCAAGTATGGTGGCGTCAATTGAACCAGTCAGTGCCGCATCTTTTGCCTGTTTATGGCTGAAGACACCATTTGCGGGACTGGATTTGATTGGCTTTGCGATGATTATTACAACGATCTTTTTATTGGCAGTGAAACCGGAGGAAGAATGATGGAATACAGTGCAATTGTTTTGTGTGCCGGCAGTGGCACACGTACAGGACTCAAATATAATAAAATGTTTTATCAAATGCAGGATCAGACAGTTTATGAAAAGATTCTTTCTGTCTTTAGACACGATCCTCAATGTCGTGAGATCATTGTCGTCTGTAAAGACGATGAACGTCCATTATTTGATGAGTTGGTACAGGATGAACGTATCACTTATGTCACCGGGGGTGCTGAGCGTCAGGATTCAGTATTTGCGGGGTTAAAAGCTGTCACTAGTGATTACGTGCTGATTCATGATGGTGCGCGTCCTTACTTAAAGGAGGCGTCTATTAATGGTCTATTAAAATGTCTGGAAGTTCATGATGCATGTTTATTAATGGTGCCATGTGTTGACACCATTAAACGTGTGATCGATGGTAAGGTCGTCACAACGCTCGTGCGCAGTGAACTGATGCAGGCGCAAACACCACAGGCATTTAAAACGGATGTCATCTTGAAGGCATACGCAACAGTTATTGGACAGGGCTTAATGGCTACTGATGATGCTTCAATGGTTGAGCTCACCGGTGGGGATGTTTATGTCGTTATGGGTGATTATGACAACAAGAAAATCACTACTAAAGAGGACCTACAAATTTAAGAGTATATTTTTAGTTTTAAACTAAGTAAAAAAAGCTAATTTTCGGATAAAAGCGAAAGGATTTGACAACACCTGGTGATAAGGGTACCATTTAAGTACAAACCGTTGAAGTGGAGATAAAAACAGATCGTGCACTGACAGAGACTCTGGATGGTGGAATCAGAGAGAACGCAGCCTGTTAAATGGACCACTGAGGGCGATGGGAAAAGCAGAGGCTTAGTATCAATCGACGTCAGGCCTACGTTAGTGGCCAATGATTTGATAGAATCATGTAAAGGGCACTCCAAAGAGTGAATCAAGGTGGCACCGCGGAAACAATCCGTCCTTGAAGGCAGTAAGCTTTCAGGACGGTTTTTATATTTAAGGAGGGAAAGATAATGATTGAACCGGCATTAGAACAATTAAAGACGATTGACCGAGGGGATTGTCATCTTGCACCTCTGAAAAAAGAAATCTATGCAGATTTGTTTACCCCAATCATGGTCATCAAGAAGCTCAAGACAATCTCATCGCATTGCTTTATCCTCGAAAGCAATGCTGATGCTTCACAGTGGGGACGTTATACATTTATTGGTTTCAATCCCAAGCAGGAGTTCACCTGTAAGAAGGGACGCATGAAATATAATGGCAAATATGGTGTCTGTAAAAATCCATCCAACTATATCAGACGTATCATTAATACACATAAGTCGCTTGAACTTCCTGGCTTTCCTCCACTGACTGGTGGTCTGGTAGGCTATTTCTCTTATGACTATAGTCAATACAGCCAACCAGAACAAAACATAGATGGTCATGATGATGAAGGTTTTAAGGACGTTGACTTGATGGTATTTGATGAAATCATTTGTTTTGATCACTATCGTCAGAAAATCGCATTGATCGTTAATGTCGATTTAGATGATTTAGACAATGATTATCCAAGAAAATGCCAGCGAATAGAAGAAATCGAAACGATTCTTAAATTCAGTGAACTTGAAGTCAATGATCCTTTACGCTTGAAGACTAAGTTCAAACCTATCTATCCGCGTAGTCAATATTATGAGATGGTTGCACAAGCTAAACAATCTATTGAAGAAGGAGGCCTGTCACAAGTTGTTCTTTCCAATCGTTTTGAAGCTGATTGTGCAGGCAGTTTGATTGATACTTATCGCATCTTACGTACAGTCAATCCTTCTCCTTATTTATTTTACTTTTCATCTTCTTCGATGGAAGTTGCCGGAGCATCGCCTGAAACCCTGATTAAACTTGAAGATGATCAACTATATACCGTTCCTATTACGGGTACAAAGTGTTGTGGTAAGGATGATGAAGAAAATCAACAATTCATCAACAACCTGATGCATGATGATCAAGAAATTATTGAACATAATAAACTCGTTGATCTGAGCTGTAGGGAATTAGAGCGAATCTCAAAGCCACAATCGATCAACAAGGTACGCCAACAGGAAATACTAACATTCTCAAAAACCATTCATATGGCAACAGAAATACAGAGTCGTATTCTCGATGGTCAAGATGCCCTTGATGCCATTGAAACAATGTTGCCATCTCACACCTTGTCAGGTATACCTAAGCAGAAGGCTTATACCCTTATTAATCAATTAGAAAGTTACCAGAGAGGTCTCTATGGTGGAGCCTTTGGTTATCTGGATTTTAAAGGCAATATGGACACCTGTATGGGACTCCATCTTGCTTATAAACGCAAAAATAAAGTCTGTGTTCGCAGTAGTGCGACTATCACTGGCGACAGTGTCAAAGAAAATGCCTATCAGGAATGCCTGACTAAAGCTAGTGATCTGATTGAAGCACTGCATCAGGCAAAAGGTGGTATTGATTAAAAGTATCACTGGACTCTATTAATAAAGTAGTGATTTATCTAGTATTGAAAGAAAGTTTTGACGGTGACATCACCTATGTAATGGAACTGATGCATAGCAAGTCATCGATGAAGCAGTGACACAAAGAACCCTTTGGGTGCATTGTATAAAGGGACAGTTCCAAAACCGCAAATACTTTTCTAAGGAGAAACAATATTATGATCAAAGAAGCAATTAAAGCACTCGCAAAAAAACAAAATTTAACCTCTCAGGAAGCTTATGAATGTGTCGATGAAATCATGAGTGGCAAAGCCAGTGACGTTCAGATGTCTAGTTATCTGACGGCGCTTTCCATCAAAGGGGAAACAATAGAAGAAATCACAGGCAGTGCCCGTGGCATGCGTGAACATTGCGTTAAACTGTTAGACAACGAAGACGCTTTGGAAATTGTTGGTACAGGTGGAGATGGTTCAAATTCATTCAATATTTCTTCCACCTCAGCGCTTGTCATTGCCTCGGGTGGTGTTAAGGTCGCAAAACATGGTAACCGTGCCGCATCTTCAAAATCAGGAGCAGCTGACTGTTTTGAAGCTTTAGGTGTTAATATCAGAGTGGCACCTGAACGTGCTAAAGTTTTACTTGAAAAAATCAATATATGTTTCTTGTTTGCCCAGAACTATCATCTGGCAATGAAATATGTAGCACCAATCAGACGAGAATTAGGTATTCGTACGGTTTTCAATATCTTAGGACCATTGACAAATCCAGCAGGTGCCTCTTTACAGGTCATGGGTGTTTATTCCCGTGATATGGTTGAACCGTTAGCACAAGTACTCGCCAATCTGGGTGTCAAACGTGGATTGGTCGTCTATGGTGAAAACGGTTTTGATGAAATCACATCATCCGCAGATACATTTGTTTGTGAAATCTATGATGGCAGCTATCGCAGTTATATGCTGACACCTGAACAATTTGGCATGAAGCGCTGCAAGAAAGAAGACTTGATTGGTGGCTCACCAAAGGATAACGCCGACATCACATTGAAAATCCTTAAAGGTGAAAAAGGACCTCGTCGTGATACTGTTTTGATGAATGCAGGTGCAGGCTTATTTGTCGGCGGTAAAGCAGCTACTATTGGTGAAGGCATCAAGATGGCAGCTGAACTTATTGATAGTGGTGCAGCCTATGCTAAACTTGAGGACTTCATTCGTCTTTCAAATGAGAGCTAATTATGATCATCGATGACTTAGTGGCAGCAACAAAAAGACGTGTTGCCCGTGAGAAACAGCTTGTATCTTATGAAGAGATGAAGAAACAGGCTTTTAGCATGGATGTGACTGACGACTTTCCTTTTGAAGCCGCACTCAGAAAACCAGGTGTATCCTTCATCTGTGAAGTCAAAAAAGCCTCACCAAGTAAAGGGGTGATTGCTTCTGATTTTGACTTTCTTAAAGTGGCTCGTGAGTATGAACAAGCCGGTGCCGATGCGATTTCAGTATTGACAGAACCCGATTATTTCCAAGGTCATATCGATTATCTTAAAGCAATCCATCAGGAAGTCTCACTTTCATTGTTACGCAAGGATTTTATAATCGATGACTATATGATTTACCAGGCAAAAGTTTATGGCGCAAGTGCAGTTTTGTTGATTGCTTCAATCTTAGATGATGAAACACTATCATCTTATTTGTCACTAACACAAACACTAGGGTTATCGGCACTTGTAGAAGCTCATAAACCTGAAGAAATAGAGGAGGCAGTAAAA
>JAGBPZ010000105.1 GCA_017633115.1 Erysipelotrichaceae bacterium
GAAGGACGTCTACTCGATGTAAGTGAGTTGCAGGATAAGATTGATGTAACACGAACAGAAGGTAGTCAGATTATTTCTATAAGGGTCGTCCATGAAGATCCTTATTCTGCTTGTGATATTGCTAATAAAGTAAGACAATGGGCAACTAATCGAATTACAACAGTCATCGAAGGTGTCACTGTAGAGACACTGGAAACGGCTATTGTTTCAGCTCAACCTACGGCTTCTAGACATTTGATTTACAATATTTTCGGTGTCCTCGGCGGCTTTGCATTTGCTTGTCTTTGTGTCATTTTGAATTATATTTTGGAAATTCTCATTCCAGATCAAGAAAAGAGCACACTCTTGAAAAAGTGGTTCTACACTACAAATAAAATTATTGAGATCGCCGTACTTTGTGTCATGCTAGTAGTTTGTGGGGCACTGTTTTTCCAGGCCTATAATGTCAATAAACAAGCGGATGTTATAGGACCGGTTATTACGGCAGACAATCTTGACCTCATTTACGACAAGAAATTATCTAATAAAGAATTATTAGAAAATGTTAAAGCTGAAGATAATGTTGATGGTAATTGTACGCGTTCACTTCGTGTCAACCGCGTTCTTATGGATAACGATAAGAAGCATTGTACAGTTGAGTATGTAGCGCGTGATAAGAGCCATAATGTATCTATTTTGCAAATTAGACTATCATGTAAGGAATAATCAGTGTTTTTTTGATATAGAACTCATAGATAGGAGGTTTATTGAATTGAATCCAGTATATGAAGATCCGGTTGTTTCAATATGTTGTGTTTGTTACAACCATGAAAAAACTTTAAGACGTGCACTTGACGGTTTGTTGGCACAAGAATGTAATTTCCCTTTTGAAATTCTTATTCACGATGATGCCTCTACCGATCATTCACAGGAAATCATCAAAGAATATCTTGAGAAATATCCTGACCGTATTCATGCTATTTTACAAACAGAAAATCAATATAGTAAACGAATCAGTTATTACCGTAAATATTTTTTCCCAATGGTGCGTGGTCGATATATTGCTTTTTGTGAGTGTGATGATTACTGGTGTGATACCAAAAAACTTCAGACTCAAATTGATGTCCTTGAAGCAAACAAATCATGTTCTGTTTGCGTTCATGGATCGTATAAGATAACACTTGAAGGTAAAAAAATGAATGAAGTATTCCCACCAGTTCGTATACCGGAAAGTATTATCACAGCTGAACAATTTATTGACTATGAGTTAGGACAAGGGAAATGGATGTTCCAGCTCGCTAGTTATGTTGTTCGATATGAAGTATTGGCCAATTATTATAAAGAAGCTTTTGATAATTATGCGACTAAGTTTGCTCATGTAGGTGATCTCCCTATGCTGTTGTATTGCGCAACTCAAGGAGATATCTATTATGTTAATCGATACATGTCATGCTATACCGTTGATAGTGGTGGTTTTATGTCACGTGCTTATCGCGACCCTGAATTTGCGAAGAGTGTGCATGAAGCCTATATAGAAGGGTTTAAAGCATATAACGAGTTTACAAATCACCGTTATGAAAAGAGTATCGATAAAGGCATTATTCGTCGAAAGTTTTATATTGATTACATCAATAAACATTATTGGAAAATATTAACCAATCCGGATTATCGCTTTATTTTAACTGATATGAAAATGTATTTAAGAGCTTTAAAACGATTATTAAATAGTACTTTAGGCAAGGTGTTGTCAAAAAAGTAATTATCATAAATATATACTGGTTCATCATTTTATGAACCCAGGAGGTGTTTATTCGTGAGTAGTAAAACCCGAGTTTTAATGATTGTTACCAATCTACAAATCGCAAATGGTGTGACTAGTTTTGCTATGAACTACTATCGCAAGCTAGACCACGATAAAGTACATGTCGATTTTCTTGTGTTTCAGAGTTGCGAATCGCCATATGTCGACGAGTTGTTGAGTAATGGTAGCCAAATATTTGTATTACCTCCAATTACAAACATTACTAAGCATTTTCAAGAATGTAAGAGAATTATAGAAACAGGAAACTATGACATAGTTCATGATAATACTCTGATCATCAGTTTACCTATCATGATGTGTGCAAAAAAAGCGAATGTGCGTGTACGTATATTGCATAGTCATACTGCTGGTTTTGGTGATACGTTATATAAAAAATATCGAAATAAAACAATTTATCCATTATTACGAGCACAGGCTACTGACTATGCTGCATGTTCACAAAAAGCAGGCGGTGCATTCAAAAAACGTAACTTTACTATCATTCACAATGTCATTGACGAAGAAAGCAATAAATTCAATGCGTCAGTTCGTCAAGAAGTACGTGAAAGAATGCAAGTTGTTGACAAACATGTAATAACAACAGTTGCAAGAGTTTCTCCAGAAAAGAATCCTTACTTTGCAGTTGATGTTATTGAATGTTTACTGGCAACTCATCCTAATACTCAGTATTGGTGGATAGGACAAGGCACTGAAAATGATGAATTGGCTGAGTACGTTGAAAAGAAAGGTTTGAGTGAACATATTCTACTTTTAGGTAACCGTATTGATGTTAAAGATTTCTATCAAGCGGCAGACTGTTTCTTCCTTCCAAGTATATTTGAAGGTTTACCATTGACAGGTGTAGAAGCTCAGGCTTTTGGTTTGCCTTGTGTCATTAGTGATGTCGTAACCGAGGAACTTGTTTATACTGATTTGATAAAATATGTTTCATTACGTGAGCCTATGGAAGCTTGGGCACAATATCTGTCTAAGCAAATGCAGCGTCAGGTTGATCGCGCATCATATGGTGAACTTTTATCTCAATCTGTTTTTTCAGGCAACAATGCCGGAAAAACATTATTTAGTTATTATCAAAGTCTTTTAAGTAAAAATTCATAATAATGGATTGATTCATCGACAAATGAATGTATTACAGAGAGTTATAGGCATCGGATCATATGTGTTTGTGATAATCTTAATGATTTTAATTATTAAACACCATAGTAAAAAGGATGCCAGTACACCTTTAAAAGTTGTTTTATTAATCCTTTGCGGGATTGCTTTTTTATATAACCCAATGCCACAATCAGACTTATTTCGTATCAAGCAATATGCGATGAATTTTGCGGCAATGTCCTGGATTGAATGTATTGGCAACGTTATTACAAGGACAGGGGGATTGACTTCAACGCCTGCAGCCATTGCGTTCTACAAAATTTTTGGCGACATTGGCATCTTAGGACTCATACCAGCGGCAAGCTGTCTGATTTGTTATGGCATTTTATTCACAGTCATGATTGGGTTTCAGAAGCGTTATGATTTGTCCAATGCATGTGTTGCAACTGCACTGTTTCTTTTTATGTGTGCGGATTACTTTATGCCAACCATTTCGACCATCCGCTCATATATATCATCAGCACTCGTAGCTTATTGCTTCTATCGAGAAAAAGTATTAGATAAGCATGGTTTATTGAATATATTTCTTTATTTGATTGCGGCAACAATGCATGTTATTGGTGTTGGTCTGGTTGCAATACGATTGTTAGAAGTTGTTGTCACAAATATTCGTCTCAACATTCGCGTACTTTTCGCAATGGTTGTTGGGGCAATGGGATTGTTAGTTTTTGCTTTTATCTTCCAATCAATGTTGAGGAATTACCTCGCAACATTTGTGAGTTATGTTGATGGCAGCAGTTCAGATACAAGTTATTCCTATGTTTGGGAACAGGTCATCCTGGCGCTTGTACTCTTACTACAGATATGTGTACTTATAAGAGCTAGAAGAGCAAACATAAAGTCAGATTATGTCCTGCGCTCATATTACAATATGAGTTTAATTTGCGTGTTGGGAGTAATTGCCTTATCGTTCCAGTTCTCATTCTTTATGAGACTTAGTTATTTTGCATCATTTATTGAGATGCCACTTTTAATGGTTGTTAATAAAGAAGCACCTCAGCAAAGTCTTTCTTATAGTCTTAATGAGTTTGTTTTAGGTGCAGTCATTATATTAGCCGTTACCTGTACAAGAGGTTATTTGTGCAGTTTGATGTTTTAACAGGAGTGTTAACGGATGAAAAAACAACAAAGTATTTTGAAATCGACCCTGCAAGTATCCATTTTTTTATTCATCACTAAGATTTTAGGTGTCGCTAAACAATCAATTATTGCGACTGTATGTGGTGCCAATGCGGAAACGGATGCTTATTTTGTAGCAACTGGTGTCATTATTGCCTTATGCACGGTTGTCTTTTCATCAATTGCCATTCCTCTTTTGTCCATACATACGGACAGGCTGGTGAAAGAAGGCAGGGAATCTTCAAATCAACTTATCAATATTGCCTTACGTTTGATTTTGCCAATGTCATTAATTATTGCATTGGTTTTTGCTTCCTGCTCATCGATTATCGCAAAATTATTAGCGCCATCCTATCAGGGCGCACAGTTACAAACACTTTCGCTTTACATCCGTATGATGTCAGCGATGTTTGTACTAATTTGTTATTCATCGATTATTAATGTTATCTTAGAAACTGACAAGAAGTTCTTACCTGAGAAACAGCAGGGCTTCTTGCAAAATTTATTTGTATGTATTGCCGCACTGTTCTTTTATCGTACCTTTGGCATGAAGGCATTAATTGCCTCATTCCTGCTTGCAGGTTTTGCTCAGTGCATCAATGTCACCTGGCATGCCAGACACGAATTAAAGCTGTTAAGACATGTACAAATAGATCAACAAGTCTATATGCAATTAGTCACATTGGCTTTGCCTTTGTTAGTTGGGAATGCTATTTATGAAATCAACGATATCGTTGATAAACAGATTGCTACTGGCTTAGGCAGTGGTAATGTTTCATTCTTAGCTTATGGGGCATCGGTCAATGAAATAGTCACCACGCTTATTATTTCCTCAATTTCAACAGTACTGTTCTCGCACTATGCAACATGGATTGCTGAAGGGAAAACAGAAAAGGTTTCTGATAGTCTGTTGAAAGCGATTGATACACTTATTGTTGTTATCATGCCAGTTATGGTGATGTGTTTAATCTGTGGCGATTACATTGTCACAATTTTGTTTGGTCGTGGTAATTTCGGCCAGGCTGCTGTTATTGCCACTGCTGGTGTTGTCACAGGTTATGCTCTGGGATTTATTTTCCAGGCATTTAGAGCAACTTGTGTACGTGTCTATTTTGCGTTCAAGGATTCAAAAACACCGATGCTTTATGGACTTATTTCAGTTTCTGCTAATATCTTGCTAAGTTTAACACTATCAAGATTTATGGGGGTTAAAGGTATTGCAGTGGCAA
>JAGBPZ010000019.1 GCA_017633115.1 Erysipelotrichaceae bacterium
GCTTTTGAATACAAACAGAACTGTGATCAAATTAACTGTTACTTACCGAGTGACTTATTTGCCCAAATACCTGCGAATGTTTTATTAGATAGACGATTTCTCAGCCTTTTAAGCAATCCATCTCAAAATGAATCGGTACGCGATACCCTGAATCAACAAATTAAGGATAATGTAGATTACGACCGTATTGAACCAATTTATCAACTTGAATGTCATCTTGATGAGATTGAAGGTAAAAATGTTTCGGTTCAAATGAAATCATTGAATAACCCAATCATTCCTGGTTCATCAATTAAAGGTGCTTTAATGACTATGATTCTTTATGATTGGTCACTCAAACATTTAGAAGAACTCTATCGATATAGCGGTAATGGGAAAAACTTTACTGTCGATACCATTATGAAAAACTATTATAATGATTCTTCATTTGGTGATTTCATTAAACTGTTTAGAAGCTGCTTCATGTGTCAGGATGTTCCTTTTGATGACATGATTTATATGAGCGTTCAGCGCAATCATGTTGATATTAGTAAGGATGGGAACACACCACCTTTAGCGGATGTAGAATGTATCAAATTCAATCAATCATATACAGGCAACATTGTGTCTATTAATAAAGATAAAGCCAATCGCGTATTTAAGAGGTTTGAAGGCAAACCATTTGTGAATGATTTTAAAGCCTATCTTGACACCAAAAAGCTCATTTCTATAGGTTCAAAATATTTCAAAGACATGATCAGCGAAGAATTAGATACGGAAGCTAAAGCAGAGTACTATGACAGCAAAGGTGTTTACGATGTTTTGAACAAATTGAAAGATGATCGCATTAAAAATGGTTTTTATATGCGTGTCGGTCGTCATACTAACTATTTCTTCAAAACAATATCTTATGCCATTAAGAAAAATAATCCTCAATTCTATATTGAACATTTCAATGATTATTTCTCTCCAAAAAGGAAACCAGAACATGCAAAGAAAAATGTAGCTTATCCAGTTGCAGAAAAGATGCCTTCTACAAGAAGCTTATATTATGATGGCAATGATACTTATTATCCAGGAGTGATTAAACTTGAATTCGTTAATGAAGATTAGTGTTAAACTATCATTTCCATTAGGTGCATTATTTTACACAGATATCGTTGATTTCACTTGTCAATCATTCTGGCGAATGGTCAAAAAGCTTAATTGTGTTAATATTGATCAAAAATGTGTTGACTGTCCATTAAAAGATGCATGTCAATATTATCGATTGACAGGTGAAAACTTCACATACTATCCTGCAATCATCTTTAAGAAATCACTTTTTGAACAGTCATTATTTAGAGACAATGAAAGTTATACATTTGACATTTATTTCATAGGTCATTCAAGTACTTATAGCAGCTATGTTGATGTATTCTTTCAGGATTATAACGACTTTCTATTAGGTAATCATCCGTATCAAATACGTTCTTTCATAAAAGAAAATGTGATGAATGAAATGATTGATGCAGGCACAATCGTTATTAAGACGATTGTTGAAGGTGATGATTTTAAGAATGTTTATAATAAAATGGTGGACTATTATAATCATCATTATGATTGTGATTATCATTTCATTAAAGATGTAGAAGTGATTAGTATTCGTCAGATGCGTCTTGATATCGTTAAGATGCCCACAAGACGCATTAAGCCAGTTGGTTATACCTACTCAGTTATTATGAATGACGTTATTGATTCAAACTTTTTATTGACTGGTATAGGTCAATATAATTATTTAGGTGGTGGTAGAGTTGAGATTAGAGATCAAACTAGCTTGTAAAGAACTGACTTTACCTATAGCTTATAAACATATCCTACAGGCAGTTATCTACAATATGCTTGATCAGGAAGCACAATCATCTTTTTATCATGATGAAGGTTATCATGTGGATGAAAAAGTCTATAAAATGTTTGTCTTCAGTGATTTATTAGGTGAATATGAAGTTAAAAACAAACATATCATTTTTAATAACGATATCAAATTCTATATCGATTCAATGGATGCACCATTCATACAGTCTATCTACCAATTTCTGCAAAATAATGCTTATCTCTATATCGCAAAACAACGTGTGAAAATTGAGGGAATCTCAATATTTAAAACACCTGTTTTCAAAGGCGTACAATCTATAACGATTCAAACCTTGTCACCAGTGGTTGCCTATAAATCAAAGGATAAATATGTCACTTATTATAAGCCTGGTGATTCTGAATTTGAGGAACTGATACGAGACAACATTAAGCACAAATGTCAGGCTTACCGTTATCCGACATCACAAATTAGCTTTGATATAGAAGAAATTGTCTTTGCGAAAAAGCGTCTTGTTCATTTTAAGGATAACTTTTATGAAGCTTATCATTGTCAATTGAAAGTAAGACTCAATTATGATGCATTTAAAGTTATCTATGAAACCGGATTATCCGCTAAAGGATCAAGTGGTTTTGGCATGATTTATAGAAAAAATGAAAAATCAATGCCGCTTTAAAAATATAAAAGAGTTTTTGTTCTTATAAAGGATCAACGTAATAGGCGGAAAGCAAATGCCTGAACTCTTTACTTAATTTATTATTGTTCTTGCAAAGGATCAACGCGTCACGCCTGCAGCTTTCATATATGTTTTACCAAAGGAAATATTGTTCTTACAAAGGATCAGCACATTAATGTTGTCTTACTTACTTTAAGATTTATTCATGCTCACTACTTTTCTTATAAAGGATCAATTCTGATAATTCTCATTTATTCTTTAATTCTTTATTCGGTCAATATTGTTCTTATAAAGGATCAAAGCTCTGCTTCCATAATGTATTGCTTCTTTTTACCTATTAATTTATTGTTCTTATGAAGGATTTCGTTTTTGTCAAAAGACAATAAAAAAGGCACCTGTATCAGTGCTGAATTGATGTGATTCAGTTCCTGTCAGGTACCTTTTTTATTTAATGATATTTAAGTGTGTTTCTATTCACGTGCCCAGCCGAATGTACATGTGACAGCTCGACGCCAATTCTTGACTTTACGTTCACGGTCTTCTAAAGCGATATCTGGTTCAAAGACTCTGTCAACCTGCCAGCAGGCTTTAACTTCTTCCTTGTTTTTCCAATAGCCTACTGCCAATCCGGCAAGATAAGCAGCACCCATAGCTGTTGTTTCTACACATACTGGTCTGATAACTGGAGCATTAGAAATATCAGCCTGGAATTGAACTAAGAAGTTATTGGCAGCGGCACCACCATCGACTTTTAATGTACCAAGCTTGATATGGGCATCTGTTTCCATGGCACGTAAAACGTCATTGACCTGATAAGCCAGTGATTCAAGAGTTGCTCGAATAATGTGATATTTGTTGACACCACGAGTTAAGCCAACGATGATACCACGAGCATATGGATCCCAGTATGGAGCACCAATACCAGTGAATGCAGGGACGACATAACAGCCATTTGTACTGTCAACCTTTGATGCCATATATTCAGAGTCAGCTGCAGATTCAATCAAACGCATTTCATCACGTAACCATTGAATAGCTGCACCGGCAACGAAGATTGAGCCTTCTAATGCATATTTGACTTCGCCATCAAGTCCCCAGGCAATTGTTGTAACAAGACCATTGTCGGAGAAAACTGGTTTATCACCAGTGTTCATCAACAAGAAGCCACCAGTACCATAGGTGTTTTTAACGTCACCTGGTTCAAAGCATGTCTGTCCAAAGAGAGCTGATTGCTGGTCACCGATGGCACCACTGATTGGAATTTCACCACCAAGAAGTAACGGATCAGTCATGCCATAAACACAACTTGAAGGTTTAACTTCTGGTAACATACATTTTGGAACATTGAGGATTGATAATAATTCATCATCCCATTCCAGAGTATTGATATTGTATAAAAGTGTTCTTGAAGCATTGGAATAGTCAGTGACATGAACTTTACCGTTAGTGAGTTTCCAAATCAGCCATGTATCAACTGTACCAAATAATAATTCGCCTCTTTCGGCACGTTCTCTTGCACCTTCAACATTGTCAAGAATCCATTTAACCTTTGTGCCTGAGAAATAAGGGTCAAGTAAAAGACCAGTTTTCTTTTTAAATGTATCTGTATAGCCCTGATCTTTTAACAGGTCTGCATATTCAGCGGTACGGCGACATTGCCAGACGATGGCATGGTAAACAGGGTCGCCTGTTTCTTTATCCCATACAAGTGTTGTTTCACGCTGATTGGTAATACCAATGGCAGCGATATCAGTCGCTTTAGCACCGACTTTCTGCATTGCTTCGACTGCGACTGCGAGCTGGCTTGCCCAAATTTCATTACCATCATGTTCGACCCAGCCAGGCTGAGGGAAGTATTGTGTGAATTCTCTTTGTGCCACACTGCAAATATTGCCTTCATGATCAAATAAGATACAACGGTTACTGGTTGTACCCGAATCTAATGCCATGATATATTTTTTCATAACCTTTCACATCTCCTATCTTATTAATTTAATTCTATCATAAATTCGCGCTTGATAGTTGTTTTCCTCATACCATCTCTAACTTTTTACAAATGACTTTTTATGTGATAGAATAGGTGACGTTATATAGGGGGACAACATTTATGTCAATGATTATTAATAAAGTGTTACCATCACCTCAGGAATTAAAAGATGAATATCCTTTAACTGATGATTTAAAAGCACTCAAGGCTAAGCGTGATGCTGAAATCAAGAAAGTATTCACAGGAGAATCAGATAAATTTTTAGTCATCGTTGGACCATGCTCTGCAGACAACGAAGACGCAGTTTGTGAATATGCCAAAAGATTGGGCGATTTAAATGATAAAGTATCTGATCGACTCATTCTTATTCCAAGAATCTATACCAATAAACCTCGTACTAATGGTGTTGGCTATAAAGGTATGCTCCATCAGCCGGATCCAGAAGGACCATCTGATTTATATTTAGGTATTAAAGCCATCAGACAGATGCATTTACGTGCTATGAGAGAATCAGGCTTAACCTGTGCCGACGAAATGCTTTATCCATCAAACCGTAGTTATCTTGATGATTTATTATCTTATGAAGCTATTGGTGCGCGTTCAGTTGAAAACCAGGGTCATCGTTTAGTAGCCAGCGGCATGGATATTCCTGTTGGCATGAAGAATCCAACCAGTGGTGATTTAAGCGTTATGCTGAATTCTGTCAAAGCAGCACAAAGTCCACAACGTTTTATTTATCGTGGTATGGATGTTTCTACATCTGGTAATCCATTGGCACACGTTATCTTACGTGGTGGTGTTAATAAACATGGCCATTCAATTCCTAATTATCATTATGAAGACTTAATCCGTTGTGTTGATTTATATAAAGGCTGGGATCTCCAGAATCCTGCCATTGTGATCGATGCCAACCATTCAAATTCAGATAAGAAATTCAAGGAACAGATTCGTATTGTCAATTCCATTGTTCATAGTCGTGAATATAATCCAGAAATCAGAAAATTGGTGAAAGGTGTCATGATTGAAAGCTACCTTGTCGAAGGACGTCAGGATATTTGTGCCAATATGGTTTATGGCCAGTCAATTACTGACCCATGCTTAGGCTGGGATGATACTGAAGCCTTATTATTAAAACTTGCAAAAAGAGTTTAAGGGATTCTATAAAAGAATCCTTTTTTCGTGTTAAGATAAATGGGGAGGTATGAGTTATGAGAATAGGACAATCAATCGATATTCATCAGTTAGTTGAAGGCAGACCACTCATTTTAGGTGGTGTCACAATCCCTTATGAAAGAGGCTTGAAGGGACATAGCGATGCTGATGTATTGCTTCATGCTATTATTGAGTCTATTATTGGGGCATTAGGTGAAGGTGATATTGGGAAACATTTTCCTGATACAGATCCTGCCTATAAAGGCATCAGTTCAATGATTCTTCTTGAAAAAACATATGAACTGATGGTCGAAAAGGGCTATCACATTGGTAATGTTGACAGTATTATTTTGACAGAACAGCCAAAAATGGCACCACATATCCCACAGATGCGAGAAAATGTCGCCCGTGTATTACATTGTGATGTTTCACGTATTAATATCAAGGCGACCCGTGGTGAAAAAATGGGCTTTGTGGGTAGAGGAGAAGGTATTGTCTCTCAGGCAGTATGCCTTCTTGAAGAAGACATACGATAATTTCCCATATTTACACTACAATCTCTCTAAAATAGGCTACTATTGTATAACCTAGAGAGGTGAGTAAAATGAAAAACAAAAAAGTGATGGCTGTTTTAATCACATTAATGATTTTATCTGCCTCGGGTATGGCAGGAACAGCCTACTATGCAAAAGCATCATCTACTATGCCACAAACGGCTATGCAGCCATTTAATGGCAATAGTGATTCCAA
>JAGBPZ010000002.1 GCA_017633115.1 Erysipelotrichaceae bacterium
GAACCCGTGAATGCATGCGTGAAAGGCATGTGAGTTAAGCCGCTTCTCCAACACCGCACATGGCGCTTGAAGTAGGACTCGAACCTACGACCGATCGGTTAACAGCCGATTGCTCTACCGACTGAGCTATTCAAGCGTCTCTCTAATGCCTTATTAGTGTACCATTTTCCAAACCCTTATTCAACACCTTTTTTTAAAAATGACCATTTTTTATACTTAAAATGTAAATCTTTGGTATAAAAATAGTTATTTTATCTTCTTTGAAAAATGGAGTTGTGAACTTTTTGTGAGTCAAATTGTACCAAAAACGCATTTTACTATGAACTAAAGTTATATTAGTTGGTATCGATTTGAAAAATAAATTTCGTTTATTAACAATAAATTTAAGGTTAAGGAGGAATGATTATGGGTTTAAGAATCGTGAATGAAGCTAATCGCTGTTTACAATGTAAGCGTCCATTTTGTCAGCAGGGATGTCCTGCACATACACCAATTCCAGAGATTATCAAACTATTTAAAGATAATGAATTGTTGGAAGCTGGTAGGAAATTATTTGAAAATAATCCAATGTCTGTCATTTGTGCAATCGTTTGTGATCATGAAGCACAGTGTGCTGGTCATTGTGTCTTAGGACGTAAAGGTATGGCAATCCCATTCTATGATATTGAAGAATATATCTCTGATGCTTACCTTGATCGTATGACGATTGAACCAGTCGAAAAGAAAAATAAAAAAGTGGCTGTCATCGGTGCAGGTCCTGCTGGTATGACTGTTGCGATTAAGATGGCAAGCTCTGGTTATGATGTCACATTGTTCGATGAAAATAATGAAGTAGGTGGCATGATGCGCTATGGTATTCCAGAATTCAGATTATCTAAGAAAATCTTGGAACGTTATAAGAAAGTCATGGATAAGATGGGCATTAAGTTCAGACCAAATACAACTTTTGGTGAATCACTTGTCATCGATGAACTATTCCGTGATGGTTACAGCAGTGTCTTCGTTGGTACTGGTGTATGGCGTCCAAAATCATTAGGTCTTGAAGGTGCTTCACTGGCTAATGTTCACTTTGGTTTATCATATCTCGCCAATCCTGATTCATACATATTAGGTGAAAATGTGGCTATCATTGGAATGGGTAACGTAGCCATGGACGTTGCAAGAACGGCTTTACGTCATGGCGCTAAAAGTGTCACTTTATATGCTCGTTCTAAACGAATTGCTGCCAGCGAACATGAAATGGATTATGCCAGACTTGATGGTGCCAACTTTGAATTTGGTATGGCTATTAAGAGAATTTCTGAAGAAGGTCCAGTCTTTGATGTCGCAATCTTTGATGAAAAAGATAAAGTCGTTGGTTATGAAGATGTACCTGTGACTGTTCCTGCAGATGCCACTATCTTAGCTGTATCACAGGCACCCAAATCCCGTTTGATTTCAACAACTAATGGTTTAGAAGGTAATGAACGTGGCTTACTTGTCACTGATGACAGTTGCATGACGACAGTTCCTGGTGTCTTTGCTGCCGGTGATGTTGTTCATGGATCAAATACAGTTGTTGCTGCTGTTGATGAAGCAAAACGTGCGGCTCAGGCAATGATTGACTATATGGAAAACTTATAATAATGATTGGCTGTTTCGGCAGCCTTTTTTAATGAAAAAAGAGCTTTTTACAGCTCTTGATTAGTAAAGAAATGATAAGTCAATTGAATGACTCTTTGGATATCTTCATATTTTTCAAAATTGTGAGTAGCATCTTTAATTGGAAAAAAATGAATATTCTTATGGAATCCCTGAAGATATCGTTCACTGATGGCATAAGGAACAGTTGGATCTTTTGTGCCATGAATGACAAGTAAATCATTTTTATAAGTATCAAGACGATCATAGAAATCACGACTAAGGATGTCTTCGACAAAAGCATCACTGATGAGATAACCGCCATGATCATAAGTCTCAGCACGTTCGACCTGACCTGTCAAATAGTGCATGGCAGCAGGCAGGTTGAAAGCTGGTGCCCATAATGCAAGCTTTTTGATGGTATCAGGATAAAGCTTAGCGAGTTCACTGGCTACAGCACCACCCATAGAATGTCCCATTACATAAATATCAGTGACCTGTTCCATATCTCGAACTTGTTCTAGCAGGATTCTTGCACATGAGAGCTCATCATCAAAAGTCATATCGACAAAGTTTAAATCTGATTCACCACTGCCAAGGAAATCCATACGTAAAACACCTACACCCTGAGCGTCAAGAAGACGGGAGAGCTGAACATAAGAAAAACGTGTACCTGTACACTGACCGGTAAAACCATGGAAAATGAGTACGACAGGGAATTTGTCACGTTTGGGAATATGAAAAAATCCTCTCATCACACCTTTAGGTGTACCAATTTCACAATATTGCTGCATAGACGTTATCCTCCTCATCTTTTTTAGTTTAGCACAAAAAAGTCATCATTGACTCTATAATCAACAAAACATTGTATTTTATCTATGCATGTATTGACTAAACACTATGTTGACACTAAAATACTTAGTATACTAAGTATTTTTTTGGGAGGTGTTTTTTGTGGCTGAAACAATCAATCAGGAGCAATACAAAAACATCATCGATCAGTTACATCTTGCCAAAAACGAGATGCAGAAATTAATGCATCTGGCTTTAAAAGATGTCAATTTAACGCGTGAACAGGTACGCGTACTATCTTTGATTAAATATTGTTCAATGAGCCAGAAAGAAATCGCAAACGAACTACATATTACCGAAGCAACGCTGTCAGTACGTATCAAACGTTTGGAACAGCTTGGTTATCTCAAACGTTTATCAGATCCTGCAGATAAACGTCGCTATACAATCAAAGTGACAGACAAAGGCAATCAGGAATTAGAGGCTTCATACTTGTGTCACATGGCGATTGTCAATCATATCCTCAAGGATGTAACGATTGAGGAATATGAAGCTTTCATGAGTATGACTAATCGTATCATTCACAATTGTCAGTCGTTAGGAGAAGATTATGATTAGGTTAAGGCATTATATCGTCCGTTACTGGTATCTGATGGTTTTAGGGATTGCCTGTATTTTAGGACAAGCGGCTGCCGAATTGTCATTACCTGGTTATATGAGCAATATTGTCACTAATGGGATTCAAACAGATGGCTTGACAGCCATTGATTCTAAAGTCTGGACCTCAGCGACTTATGAAGCGTTGATTACATTGTCTGAGGGTGAAGACCGTGATGTGATTAAGAGCAGCTATACATATGTTGAACATCCTGATGATATCATTACGAAGACATATTCAAAAGCAGGGAATGTCTATGTCAGAAATGATGATTATAACCGTGATGCGCTTGTTCAGGCCTTAAAAAAGCCTCTCTATGGCGTGTCATTGCTTAAAGAAAAAGGGCAGCTTTCATTAGTCACACTCATGTCTGATGAAGAAAGAACGGCTTTAAAGGCACAAATTAATGAGGAACTCAACAGTTTAGGAGAGACAGAACTCAAACTGACATTCGGACAGCTTCTTAAAAATGAATATAATGATTTAGGTGCTTCTACCGATAATATCCGCAATCGCTATATTCTCAATGCAGGCATCAAAATGTTGGTGATTGCTTTTATCGGTGCCGCACTTTCATTTATTGGTGCCGCCTTTGCATCACTATTTGGTGCGAAAGTGGCACGTGATATACGTCTTAATCTGTTTAAAAAGGTTGAAAGCTTTTCCGATGAAGAAATGAATCGCTTCTCAACCGCTTCCTTAATTACCCGATCAACGAATGATATTACC
>JAGBPZ010000020.1 GCA_017633115.1 Erysipelotrichaceae bacterium
AAAAACGATCAATATTAACATTTATAGGATGGTGTCTATTTTACCATACAAAACTTTATTTACAAATACATTTTCATATAAAAGTCATTGAGTGCCCATAGAAATTTATAAATAAAACAATTATTGAAGCCATTTATTTAGATTTTTCTTATAAAACACAATACATATACCGATTGATAGTATTGAACCTAATGGCGCTGCAAGTCCCATTGGATACAAATTATGAGGAAACACATATGAAGCCACAAAGCAAAGAGGAATTCTCACTAATATAACCGATAGTACATTATGAATAAATGAATAGATAGACTGTTGATAAGCACTAAAGAAGCCACTAAAACAAAAATGTATACCTGCAAGCATTGTATCGATCGTATAAGCACGAAGATATTGAGCACCATAATTAATGACTACTGGATTATCTTTAATAAATATCGAGACAATGACAGGGGCAAAGAATTGACATGTCAGCCAGATAATGAAGCCATTAATGACGATGACTTCAATACCAAACTTAAGCGATTCCTTGGCACGATCATGTAGCTGTGCACCCGCATTTTGGGCAGCGACTGCAGATACAGTCGACAACATTGCCGATGGTACAAGGAAAAAGAAACCAATAATCTTTTCGACGATACCTACGGCAGCAGCAATTTCAACTCCACGACTGTTTGCGATTGCCGTAATGACCATAAATGATACTTGAATAAATCCTTCCTGACAGGCAATTGGTACACCAATACTGAAAATATGATGAATGATTTTTCTCTCAATTTTAAAGTCTGATTTCTTTAAAGTAAAAAGCTTAAGATGTCGTAACAATAGAATGCCTAGGACAACACTCATCAACTGTGACAATGATGTAGCCAATGCAGCTCCAAAAGCACCCATATGATAGACCCCAACAAACACGTAGTCACCAATGACATTGATTACACCCGTTAACATAACGATATACATTGGATGTCGTGTATCTCCTAAACCACGAAAAATTGAAGCAATCAGGTTATAAAAGATAACGAATGGTAACCCAATGTAACAAACAATCATATAATCTTTCGCTGATTGAACAGACTCAATTGGCACCGATAAGATAGTCACAAAGAAATTTGTTGACAAAACTAAAATAATTACTGAAATCACCGCCATTACGGCAAAGATGGTAATGGATTGCGCAATAATAACCCCTACTTTATCTTGTCTGCCCTGACCAACCTGGCGGCTAGTCATGATCATAGTACCAGTTGCAAGACCAATGATAATTACTGTCAACATATGTAAGACTTGTGATCCAGTTGATACTGCCGTTATGACATCTGCACTATTAAAACGACCAATGATAAATAGGTCTGCCAAACCATAGAATGATTGCAAAAAACAAGCAATCAAAAATGGTATTGAAAAAGAAATCATCGTTTTTGGAATTGAACCTTTTGTTAAATCTCCATACATAAAATCACCATCATTATCTTAACATAAAATGTACTGGAATCCATTCATCACATCAAAAAAAGGAGCAATAATGCTCCTCAAATAAGTTTAGACTTCAATAATTACAGCAATGAAAACTGGTCGTTTACCTGTTTCCTGTCTGATATAACGAAGTGATTGTTCACGCATCATGTTGCGTGCATCGGCGATAGACAAAGTATGATCATATTGCATTTCTTCAATGATACCTTCGCAGATTTCAATGATTTCTCTGACGACATAACCATAATCCTTGAGATAGATAAAGCCTCTTGTCTGGCAGTCAGTGGTTGCAATAATGTGTCTTGTCTGGGCATCAATTGTAAGACCTATAATGACTACACCATCGTTTGATAAACGGATACGATCATCGATGACCTTATCTCCTACATCACCTACACCACTACCATCAATCATTGTATCATCGACTTCAACAAATGCTTTCTCCGTTTGCAATTCACCATCCAGGAATCCTATCATTTCCCCATTATCAAGAATAACGATGTTATCTGTAGGCACACCCATATCCTCAGCAATTAAAGCATTGGCAAATAGATGTTGATATTCACCTTTGATTGGCAAATAGTATTTTGGCGAAAAGACTTGATATAAAACTTTTAAGTCTTCTACTGATGCATGCATAGAGTAAAGGTTCTTATTTTTAAAGACGACGATATGGGCATCTGTTCTGTAGAGATCATTAATAGCACGATTTGCGATCATTTCGATACCAGGCAGTACAGGTGAACAAACAACAACAGTATCACCCTTCTTAAAGTTTAATAATTCGTCACCACCATCAAGAATATCACAAATGTGATTATAGATTTTATCAGGTGAACCATTTAAAAGGATGACATAATCATCATCGTTTTTGCCGATACTGTCTTTATCACCTAAATGAGCTTCATCAACTTCAATAATAGCATGACGCTCATTTGTATCAATACGGATAATGGCATTTGTTTTATCGTATTTTTCTCGTCCATAGAAAACAATTTTACGGTTGTATTTATTAGTCAATTCAACGAGCTCTTTAGTACGGAAGATATTTTGTCCAAAGGAACAGACAATCATACGACCCTGAGCATCCTCGAAAACAGGTTCTATCAAATTTGTGAGTTTATGTAATGGTGATGTGTAACCATTCTTTTTGGCATAGCTTGATTCTACAAGTAGCGCAAGAACACCTTTTTTGCCGATTTCAATCATTTTCTGAATATCTGATCTGAAACCTTCTGGGGCTCCAAAATCGATGATAAATTCACTACTATAGACTATATAACCATCTGGTGTATCTATAGCGACACCAACTGAACCTGGTATTGAATGTGTGACAGGAAAGAATTCAACCGTAATCCCATTGACATTAATACTTGCATTACGACGTACGCGATGTAAATCCATATGAAGTTGGACATTATTATGACGTTCATAATGGTCAATCATTTGTTCAATTAATTCAGAAGTTAAAGTTGGTGCATAGACAGGTACACCTTGAACTTCTTTTAAAAGATAAGGTAAGGCCCCCATGACGTCATTATGGCCATGAGTAATGATGATGGCAGAAACGCGGTCGTTATTATCCTTAAGGTATTGAAAGCTCGGAATCATAATATCAACACCTAACTTGTCTGAATCTGGAAAACGATAACCAGCATCGATGACGAAGATATTCCCATTGACTTCGACACAATACATGCTCTTCCCTAATTCATCCTGACCGCCAATTGGCATTAATTTAATATTGCTCAATGACTGGACTCCTCTCTATTCAATTTTTATTATTATTTAATGTGTTACAGTTGTCATTATAATAACATAATTCTTTCTACTTCTCAATTAATAATCCGTTAGAAAATGCTTTACAAATCACAAGGTATTGTGCTATTATATGTTAGCAGTCAAGATGTCTACGTAGCTCAGCTGGATAGAGCACACGCCTTCTAAGCGTGCGGTCCTGGGTTCGAATCCCCGCGTGGACGCCATTCTTAACAAATTTGAGACTCGAAAGAGTCTCTTTTTTGTTTTAATAACAATATTCATGCTATATTTATAATTTTTTTTAGGTTTTTAATAACTTATGTAATCATTAAATAAACTTTTTAGAGCTATTTTGTCGCAGTTATGCAAAGTTTAAGTCGCAGTTTTGCAAATCAACTCAATTTGATATCGAATATTTTGTATATCTTAATTTCAAAAAGTCGCATTTATCTTTATTATCATAGGTATATAGAGAACATGTATTTTGTTTTAATAAGATTAATAATTTGTACTCATTGCGATAGTTTGATACAATAACCCCCATGAGGGGGAATACATTCATGATTGGATTATTAGGGACAATCGTCAATGCTTTTACGGTGTTATTGGGTACAACGATTGGCTTTTTCTTTAAAAAAGGTATCCCTAAGGATACCGGTGATGTTTTAATGAAAGCTTTAGGATTATGTACTGTGATCATTGGGATCAGTGGTGCTTTAAAAGGCGAAAAAACTCTTGTCATGATACTATCTATGGTCATTGGTACATTTATTGGTCAAACCTTAGATTTAGATGCAAAAATCAATCGTTTTGTCAAAAAGATTGAAAACAAATATGCAGGTGAAGGTGAATACGACCTGACAAAAGCATTTATTACTTCAAGTCTTTTGTTTTGTGTTGGATCAATGACAATCGTTGGTTCACTCAATGCCGGGCTTAAAGGCGACAATACCATGCTTTATACAAAATCAGTACTTGACCTAACATCATCAATGATATTTGCATCAACACTTGGTCCTGGCGTCTATTTCTCAATCTTGTTCATTATCATTTACCAGGGAGGATTAACTCTTTTAGCAAGTTTCCTTGCACCTATCCTGACTACGACTGTAATTACTGAGATGACCTGTGTTGGCTCATTGATCATCATTGGTACTGGCACGAATCTTTTGGGTATTACTGATTTAAAATTGATGAACTTTCTGCCATCGATGTTTCTGCCAATTCTATTCTGTCTGTTTATGTAGAAGCAATTCTTAAAACTGCTAAAATCGTTATTAATGTCAGGATTTCACTTATGCCACTTATACCACCACATTGAATAATGCTGGCGAGGATAATCATCGACATAAGTACTATTCCTGCAAATAAATTGTTGACTGAACGACCACTTAAATAAAGTGATTTAAGCAGCAACAAGCCCATAAACAAACAAACCAAACATCCATATAAACTTGCATAGACATGTATCTGTGACCACAGATCATGTCTATTTTCATTATATGGACATAAAATACCTAAAATCATAATAATCGATGTAATAATGACCAATCTATCATAACGTTTGCCATCAACCGATTGATGAAACAGAGTTATAAAACGATAGGCAAGATACACCGTAGTGATAATCATGTAGATAATAGCCCATAGACGATATTGATGTAGTTGTAAGACAATCGTTAGATTATCATTGATGAGTGATGCCCTACTCGTCAATATTATCATGCCTGCAATGAGAACAAGTTCTATCATTTTTTAACCTCATGAAAAAGAAGATACTTAAACGTATCTTCTAGAAAAATAAATCTTTAAAAATATCGAACCAAGAATCATCATCTGAATCTTCGTCTTCTTCTTCATCACGTACAAATTTAACAATTTCAGCATCAAGATGAGAACCATTGATTGTTAAAATCGCATAACTTGGGCCAAATGCTGAACGAGGCAAAGATGTGGATCCTGGATTAATAAAATAATAGTCTCCAATATGATCAATGACTGGTGCATGTGTATGTCCATATAAAAGAACTGTGCACTCATGTTCTTCAAGATCATACATCATGCTTTCTTCGCGGTTATAATAACCATACTGATGGCCATGAGCCATAAGGATATTAATACCTTCAATCTTAATTGTGGCTTTATATGGTAAATGATCAAGCGGCCAATCGTTATTACCGCGAATGGCGATACAGCCTTCTAAAACACGATCATCAAAAGAGCAACTGTCACCAAGATGAATAAAATAGTCTGCATCTGCTTCGTATTCTTTGATTAATTCAATGGCTTCTTGATCACCATGATTGTCACTCATTACGACTACTTTTTTCATTTAGAGCTCCTTTATCTCAGCTTGTACATCTTTTCCATTGACATACATCACTGCATACGCTTTTTTAGTTCCTCCTCGTGGCCAACTGGTTGACCCCGGATTAACAAATAAATATCTTCCCTCTCGATGGACAAGAGGCATATGAGAATGACCAGAAATCATGACTGTTGCCTTATACTTTCGCATATCTTTCATCATTCGTTTTTCACGATTGTAAAATCCGTAATACTGTCCATGGGTCACTAGAATAGTCACCCCTTCAACTGTCAGTCTGACAAAGTTTGGCAGTTTAAGTGACCAGTCATTATTACCTCTGACACAAGTCCAGCCATCTAGTAATGCTGGATCACTTGCTTCACTATCACCACAATGGATATATAGATTGCCATCGGGTTCTAATGATTTTATATAGGCCATCATTTCATCATCACCATGATTATCAGACATAATGACGAGCTTTTTCATTACTGTTCGTCCTCGTTTCTTTCAATCAGGTTGTATTCTTCTATTGACAGTGATGAATTATGGATCTGTTTAGCAGCTTCCTCACCTACATAACGATAAATATGAGGGTCATAAGTTTTGCCAGTATAAGACGCTTTATTCTTTGGATAACGTAAAACAAAGCCATATTTATAAGCATTCTTTTGTAGCCAGCTGTTTAACTTAGTGTCTTCAAATTGATAATAACTATAATTAAGCTGTGTGAAGTCCAAGGTTGTTCCTAGTTGTGTTTCTAAATGTCCAGCTTTCTTTTTATGCGTGATCTTTGTTTCGTTGTAACTGATATATGCTTCAGCAACGATGACTTTTTCCGCCATATCACGTCCCATAGCTTTAAGCATCTTAACTAAAGCATCATATGTCTCATCAGTACAATACATTGCGTATTTGTATCGTTTGACAACACTTAAAAGAGTAAGATTTTCTGGTTCATAGTTACTGATGTAACTTTGATCATTAACAACGACTGTTGGTTCTGTTGGATCGGCAATTAAGCGCATTGTGCTAGAACCCATTTTCATCAACTGTTTAAAACCTGACTTATCATATTTTGCAACAGCTTTATTGATGAAATCAAGCTGCGCTTTTTGCTCAGTGATACCCTGATCTGTTAAGGTCTTGAGATATTCTTCAGTTTTACCAACATACTTATTTTTCTTAAACAATGGTTTAAGTAAAGTATAGAATTCAATGTAGTCATAATTGAATTCTGCCTTGTTGATATAACCACTTTCAAGTTTTAATTCAGTCAGTTCGGTAGCGACCTCAAAAGCATCACCATTAAAGTCAGCTGTTGCCTTCTCTTTAAGCTTATTACCATTTTTTACGATCGTGCTCATTTTCTTATATGAGTGTGCATCACGAAGTAAGTTGTAATAATCACAATTCTGGATGTCAAAACCATCTACCTTAATGTAGTCTATAAATTCACTGACGGGAATACGGTTTTCTATCAGATAATCCTGTTGTTCCTCATCCAGGTACGTTTCAATTAATATTCGATTGTCATTATTGATCCCCTGTACACGGTAGAAACGGTCATATTTCGTATTGATATAATAGAAACTGCCGAGAAAGATTACCGTAATGAAGAGGTATAAATGCCATTTTTTCATTGTATTCGTCACCTGTTCTACATTATAGCTAAAATTTGAATGATTTCAATCATTCATCTTCATCTTTATGTAAAGCTTGATATAAGAGTAAAGCAGTTTTTTCCGGAAGCAGGCTATTGAGATCTTCAAGACTTGCTTCACGCATCTTTTTAACGCTTTTAAAGTGATTCATAAGTTTCTTTTTTCTTGTAGGACCAATGCCTTCAACTTCATCTAGAATCGAAGCAAAGAGTCCTTTCCCTCGCACCTGGCGGTGGAAAGAAATCGCATAGCGATGGACTTCATCCTGCATTCTTGTCAGGAGGAAGAACAGTTGGCTTTTTGGATCAATATCAACTGTCTGTCCATTACCATCAATCAACATAGCAGTAGAGTGTTTGTCATCTTTAGCCAATCCACAGATATGTACAGGCACATTCAAAGAATCGATAACTTCCTTAGCCGCATGAATTTGACCCAAGCCACCATCAACAATAATCATGTCTGCAGGCTTTTGCCCTTCCATCAAAACGCGATAATAACGACGATATATGACTTCTTTCATTGAGGCATAATCATCAGGTCCTTCAACTGTTTTGATTTTATATTTACGATAGTCTTTTTTCGATGGCACCCCATCTTTAAAGACAACCATACCAGCGACAGCGTAAGCTCCCTGAATATTTGAGTTGTCGTATAACTCTATCACATGAGGAGTATCGATTTTTAAGAGTTCACCTAGTTGTTCAACAGCTTTGACAGTCTTTTCTTCGTTTTTTTGTTGAAGGACGAATTTCTTATTCAATGCTTCTTGAGCATTTTCGATAGCCATATCGACAAGTTGTTTCTTTTGTCCGCGCTGAGGCTTCATTACTTTACATTCCAATATTTCTTCAAGCAAAGTCTCATCCATAGTTATAGGTATTAATAATTCTTTTGGCTGCGTATTGGATTGGTAAAATGTCACGATAAATTGAATCAGAGCGTCTTCAATATCTTCAGGTTCTGGAACAAGTTCAAACTCACGTGATAAGAGCTTGCCATCACGCATAAAAAAGATCTGCAAACTAAGATAACCTTTATCAACATAATAACCAAAGATATCACGGTCAACACCATCACTGAACTGTACATGTTGTTTATCAGTCGTATAATTGATAGCATTGATTAGATCACGGTATTCCATTGCTTTTTCAAAGTTCAATGCTTCACTGGCTTTATTCATTTTAGCTGTCAGTTCATCGATTTTCTCTTTCGTATGACCATGTATAAAACGAGTAATATCTTTCTTGATTTCCTGATACTGTTCTGGTGTTACTTCGTTAATGCAAGGACCTAAACACTGACCTAAGGAATAGTAAAGACAAGGTTTCTTTGGCAATGTATTACATTTTCGCAATGGATAGAGTTTATTCAACAGTTTAAACGTTTGCCTTGCTGCCGCCGCATCGGGATAAGGACCAAAATGCTTGGCTTTTTTATTTTTAGCATTACGTACGATTTTTAATCTTGGATGACGCTCATTAGTCATCTGAATATAAGGATAATAAGTATTATCCATGAACATGATGTTATATTCAGGCGCATAATCCTTGATCAAATTGATTTCGAGCAACAGTGCTTCTTTCTCACTGCCAGTAATAATATATTCGAAATCCCAGATATGATCGACCAATTTTGTCGTTTTATAATCGTGGACACCATTAAAATAAGATGATACACGATTTTTCAGTTTTCTTGCTTTTCCTACATAAATAACTTTGTTGTTGACATCCTTCATAAGGTAGCATCCAGGTGATAATGGCAATGTCGACAACTTTTTCTTTATGTAGTCAAGATTCTTATTCAAAGTAAACCAGCGTTGCCCCTAATCCACCTTCATTAGGGCCGCCATCGCTGTATGATTTAACATTCTTATTGCGGTCTAGCATTTTTCTAATACCATTGCGTAAGGCGCCAGTACCCATACCATGGATGATACGTACAGACGTATAACCAGTAACAATGGCATCATCGAGGAATTTATCGACAGTTTCCATGGCTTCATTGTAGCGCATACCAATGACATTGATTTCATAAGTGCCCTTTTTAGAGGCAACAACATTGATCTTCTGAGCTTTTTCACGTTTAGGTTTAAACTGTTCATGAAGGAACGTTACTTCATTATCTTTCAGCTTGATTGAAAGTCCATTAAGTGAAACTAAGAGCTGATGGTTTTTCATAACATCGATGACATCTGCTTCACGATTCATATGGTCAATCAAGACATGATCACCTTTGACAAAGATATGATCTTGTTTTTTAACTGTTTGTTTTTTTACATGTTTCGATTCATCAAGAAGACGTTTTGCTTCAGTGACATGATGGCCTTTGACCTCTGCTTTTTCACGCAATTCATCGGCAACTGCATTGACCATATCTTTGGCTTCTTCAAGAATCACATTCGCTTTTTCATGGGCTTCTTCGATAATACGTTCTTCACGTTTATTAAGAGAGTTGAGCTTTTGAGTATATTTATTCTTGATTTGTTTTTGCTCAATTGTGAGTTTCTTTAATTCTTCCTGTTTCTGTTCAAGTTCATCACTTTGCTTCTGAATCTTATCAAGCAGTTTTTCTTCCATAGACATATTGTCTTCACGATAACGTTTTGCTTTATTGATAATACGGCGATCAAGACCTAATGATTGTGCTATTTCAAAAGCATATGAACTGCCAACAGAATCAAGCTTCAAATGATAGGTTGGCGTCATAGTCTCTAAATCAAAGCCTACAGAAGCCGTAGAAATATCACGATGGTTGACTGCATAATTCTTCAGCTGTCCATAGTGCGTGCTTGCAAGAATCGTACAATGCTTATAAAGCAAGTGATCAATAATTGCCTGAGCTAAACAACTTCCTTCATCTGGATCAGTACCAGAACCAATCTCGTCTATAATAACGAGAGAACGTGAGGTTGCCTGTCTGGTGATTTCAATAATACGTTTCATATGTGATGAATAAGTTGATAACGATTGTTCGATTGACTGCTCATCACCAATATCAACAAAGATTTCATCAAAATAAGGTACTTCTGCCTCATCTGCAGGAACTGGAAGTCCTGATAAAGCCATTAAAGATAGTAAACCCGCTGTTTTTAAAGCAACAGTTTTACCACCCGTGTTTGAACCACTGATTAAAAGCATTTTCTTATCAAGAACAATATCGTTGGCGACAACCTTCTTTTGATCAATGAGAGGATGTCTCGCTTTGATGAGCGATAAATGTCCATTATGGACAACGTGTGGGACATTTCCTAAGTAATCATTACCAAATCTACCTTTCGCAAATAGGAAGTCGAGTTCAGTCATGATTTCTTCATCATACTTCAACATAGTGGCATCACGTTTAACACGTTTTGACAATCCTAATAAGATTTTGTGGATTTCTTCCTGTTCATCAGCTTTAAGAGTATTTAGTTCGTTATTCATGACAACTGATTGTTCAGGCTCAATAAAGAATGTGCCCCCACTGCTGCTTGTCGCATGAACGATACCGCGGACATCATTTTTAGAACCGGCTTTAACCGCCAAAACAAGTCTATCATTACGCATAGTGAGATTATCCATTGTCAGATTATCTTTTTCTTTACGTAAATAAGACTCCATGACAGAACGAATACGTGTATTTAAACGAGCAATCTGCTTACGGATACGATAAAGTTCCTCGCTGGCATGATCGGCAATCGAATAGTCAGGCATAATGCATCTCTCGATTTCAGCGCGTAAGACACGGTCATCTTCAACACCTTCAATCAAATCTCTTAAGCAGTCATAATCACCTTCATAATCCGTAAAATACTGAATTAATGAAGCTGCGTTGCCAAGCAGATAAAAGACATCATAAAGTTCTTCACTTGTTAATACACCATCAATCTTTACTTTCTTAAGTGACTGAGAGATATCATTGACAGGCGTTAATGGTAAAGAACCCATGATGCGATGAATCGTCATTGCTACATCAACTTTCCTGAGTTCATCCTGCAAAGATTCAAAATCTTTTACTGACATCAAAAAAGCCTGCTCTTTGGCAAGCTGTGTTATACAATTGTTGGCAATGATCTTTTGGATCATTGGAAATTCTAATAACTGATTAGTTTCTTTCATAATTAACTTCTCTCAATAATATGATCTTTAAGATCCGCTTTTTGTTTATCAGTCAGTGATGTTGCATCAATCAATTCATTCATGACAGCTTTATCATCACTGTTCATCATTGGCATAACTTCATAAATAGCGGTCATATAATTCTTTTCAATCATATCGGCTGCCACTTTTTTAGATATTAAACCATTTTTATAGCCATTGACCATCATCACCATACTGCTTTCAAGTATGCCTTGTGAAGCAAACTCGATATTTTCATTGCTGACAATGTGAAATTTATCATTTAGATCAACAGTCAAATCAATGACTTTATTACTTCCTTCAACAACTAGGGCAGCTACATGGCTTTTAGCTAAAGAAGCACTTACATCTCCTAAAACTGTTGTCATTAAAAATGTGACAATTAAAGAAACGATAATGATACCTTTAACAGCGCCGATTAATACTGCGATGATTTTAGAAAGCCATTTTGTAGGTTTCCATTTTTCTACCATATCTTCTGCGAAATGGATAAAAATCATTTCAATGATACGGAAAGCCAATATCAATAAAGCATAAACAATAATGACGATCCAGATTGTCGAACAAAGTGGTACAAGATATGCCTGGATATAAGGATAGGTCTCACCTAACGATTTAATCCATGCTGAAGCAGGTATTGCAAGGATAAATGCACCAATCACTGAACCAATGACAGTGAGAATTTCGTAGACAACTGGAATAGCTCCTTTATCATAAGCACGCTTCACGATAATCAGGAATATAACGAGAATAATAGCGTCCATAATCAGGCCTTCAGTTGTATCAGATAAAAATGGGAAATACTTCAATAAATCAACTATTTTTGTGTTCATATTAATCACCATAACTATTATAACATTTGAAATTTATACTGTCAAAAAGGACCTTTTTATGATATAATCAGAGTGAGGTGAAGAGAATGGAACCAATTTTAGTTACAGTTACAGAAGCTGTGCTCGAGAAGATGAATAAGTTCTATGATAGTCAAATGGTTCCATTTGATTCTGACCAATTATTACTTAAAGCACAGACTATTGGTTGCAGCATAGAAGTTAATTCAAACTATATTGCCAGATTCGAAGGTCAGAATGCTTTAAATGAAGCAAAACACTGGTCCCCTACTTTGGCAAGAAGAATCGAGAAAGAAAAAGCATCAAACGACTTTTGCATTCGTCCTCATATAGGCGCCGCAGAAACAGGTTCACAAGATTATATCGGTCCACTTTGTGTTGTTGCATGTTATTTAACAGAAGAAGATGTTCAGTTTGTTAAAAACTTTGGAATCGAAGATGTTAATGCATTATCAAACAAAGAAATCGTTAAATACGCAAAACAACTCAAAGGCCATGCTGTCAGCTCCCTACTCATCCTCGACAATTCTCACTACAACAAAATGATCAGAGATGGTTATAACCAGGCAAATATTCGTTCACGTCTATTTAACCAGGCCATTGTTAATGTATTGCAGAAAGTCAAGATGAGTGTGGAATTCAAGGTGATCAATCAGTTCGTCTCTCCTAAGACTTATTTTAACTATCTAAAAAACGAAGTCATCGTTGTGAGAGATCTGATGTTTGAAACCAATGCTGACCAGCAATATATGGCTGTTTTAGCGGCAGAAATCATTTCGAAATATGCTTATCTGCAATATTTCGCAAGTATGTCTAAGAGCCTTAATATGAAACTTGCAAGAGGCACAACTGCCGCCGTTGACAATATCGTTGTTCAAATCGTTCAGAAACATGGTGATGCGATTTTAAACAAAGTCGTTAAAACAAATTTCACGAACACCAAACGAGTCAACAACATACTCAACAAACAATAAAATTAGTATAACATTTTTAAACGACACATCTTAGGATGTGTCATTTTTATTTTAAAAAACGTGCCTGCGCACGTTAACTTTATTCGGCATGATTGCTGAACACGCACAATCCATCAAGATTCACGCGTTCGCGGATATAATTAGTTAATTCATTATGAGCTCCTGTCAATGAACCATAATACATATAGTCCTTACCTTCACTATCGGTCATTGTCAGACGCCATGAACCAAGTCCAGGAACAATGCCCCATGAACCATGTTTTGCGAAATATAAAGAGACATATTTAATAATTTCAAATCCCTGATCACCAACATAGACATGTTCATGACGACCATCTTGATATTGACCATACCCTTCACCATAAATGAC
>JAGBPZ010000106.1 GCA_017633115.1 Erysipelotrichaceae bacterium
CTCCATTGTCTTTATGAAGAGCCCTCTTGAGCTCGTTTTATCTTTGTTTCGTGTTTGAATAGTTCAAACTCATCGTTTTGACGTGTGATTGGTCAGTTATCAATGTTCGACTTGCGCTCTTTGCCGAGTGCTCATTTAATATACCACGCAACATTTGTTTTGTAAAGTGTTTTTTTGAAAAAAGTTACAAAAAATGTAAGCGCATACATTTGCATACAAATATTTTCTGAAAATCAAAAAAATATCTGTGATTTTCATATCAATCACAGATATTTTTTATTTCATTATCCTTTTAATCCTCTTGACTGACGGTCCATATCTTCAACTACGATGTCGTAGATTTCACCAAGAGTTGCACAATATTCTAGGACCAGCCATGGTTCATTCGTATGGAAATGGATTTTAATTAAATCTTCATCACCAACCGCCAAGAGGCTGTCACCTTTGAAATTTTCTGTAATATAATCATTGATTTCATCTTCGTCTAAATCATGACCATCAATCAATAACTGTGTATCATATCTGAATTCTATCTGTTGCATGTTTATTCCTCCTGTCAACCTTAAAGTCATTATAACACAAGTTTTTTCTGTTGTCACAGTTAGTAATTACTTACTTTTTATAGATGTGATGATAGCTTTTTTCCTCTTCATCGTAGATTTCACCGATTTCCGTTTCGGAAATAAGAACATACTCTTCATAACCTTCTTCACGAAGAAGTCTTATGGTTGTCTGATTATCAGCCTGATCATAATAAATCTTATATGCACAGGATTCCTCATAGTTGTTATCTTTAGATACTTCATAGACCTGAGCATACGTCACTCGACTCCCTTCAAACGTTAAGGTATATGTCAATTGTTCCTGACCAGTAACATGACCATTATCATCATAGACATCATCTGTATCTGTATAGCTATATGTGCCTTCAAGCATCTGATTCGTTAGATAATAAAGTTTAGTCATTTTAAACGTTTTCTCATCACCATCTTCTTCACGCCAGACAAGTTGTGACGGTTCCCACGAAACAATATCAAAGACATAGTCATCTAGTTTGCCAGAAGATGAATGTACATAGATTTTCGACTCTTCTTCTTTATAAGTATAGCGATCATATAAATCAAAGTCTTTATAGATCTCTCCGTCCGCAAAAAGATAATCAAAAGAACCCTCTGATGTTAATGTCAGCATGGTCGCACATACATCTTCATCATCATTGATATAATGTGCTTCGAATCCTTCATAATCATCTGGCGTTAAAGGTGTCTCCTGGATTACTTTCTTTGACGATGAACATGCCACTAGTAGTAGTGCCATCAATAAAGTGATGATTGCTTTTTTAATCATTCTTATAACCCCGTCTTTTTGATCTGTAATCATTCTGAATCAACAAATTGTTTATGTATGTGATCTCCACGAGATTCGACAACTTGATAACCAATCGCTTCCATTCGTCTTTCCATACAGAAACGACATTCTGCTGCTTCTTCACCAGTACATATCTTACCATCATAAAGCATATATTTAGTACGTACATCTTTTGGCGAAAGATTTGGCATAATTACATTCGCTCCCGCAAGTACTCCTAATTCTCTACCGCGAGGATCGATTGTACCCAAAGCTGTCGTCGCTGGAAGTAATACTTCCGGAATCATCAAGCGTATTATAGCTAATAAATGTAGTGTGTCAATTAAAGTGCCCTTCTTTTCATCTTTAAAAGGCGTATCCTTATGAGGAATGAAAGGACCAATACCAACCATATGTGGTTGGAAGTCCTGCATGTAATGAAGGTCTTCAATAATATGATCAACAGTCTGCCCAGGTGAATTGACCATGATGCCACAACCAACCTGATAACCTATTTCTTTTAAATCCTTTAAACATCGTTTGCGATTTTCAATTGTCAACGCTTCTGGATGTAAATAACGGTAATGATCAGGATTACTTGTCTCATGACGAAGCAGATAACGGTTTGCACCTGCATCATAGTAAGCCTGATAGCTTTCGCGTGATTTTTCCCCAATTGACAAGGTGATGGCACAATCAGGATGACGTTCTTTGATTGCAGCAACAATATCACAGATTTTGTCATCTGTATAATAAGGGTCTTCTCCACTCTGAAGAACAAATGTTCTAAAGCCTAGCTCATAACCTGTGTCAGTACAAGAAAGAATCTGTTCTTTTGTTAAGCGATATCTTTCAGCATTCTTATTACTACGTCTTAATCCACAGTAATAACAATCGTTTTTACAAATACTAGAAAACTCGATCAAGCCACGCATATAAATATCGTGACCATAAACAGCGTGTCTTACTTCTCTTGCACATGCATAAAGATAGTCTTCATCTTCTTTTGTCATAGTCGTTAAAAGTAGACGCAATCCTTCGTCGTCAAGATGAGTTGTTTCATAAAGCTGTTTGATGCGTTCTTTATTCGTCATAAGATTAGTCCTTTATCATATCCTGTAAATGTGGGAACGGTGAAAGTGAGCGTTCAAGAATACCGTTCATATAAGCAATCGCAATACCATAATTAGTAAATGGTACATCTTGTGTTATGGCACGTTTTAAACGTGTCTGCATTTCTCTTTCATTGACCATACAGCCTCCACAATGAATCACCAATTGATAAGGTGATAAATCATCAGGGAAGCCTTTACCTGATGATGTTTCAATTGTAAAAGCAACATCATTTGTCATTTTCAACCAGCGTGGCAGTTTGACTGTTCCAATATCACCACATTGTCGATGATGCGTACATCCTTCAGAAATTAAAACGACATCACCATCTTTAAGATTTTTAATATGTGATACACCTTCAACTGCGGTTTCCAGGAAGCCCTTATAGCGTGCCATCAAGATTGAAAATGATGTCAGTAGAATATTGTCGGGAACGATTTTTGCAACTTCTTTAAATGCTTGTGAATCTGTGACGACCATCTTTGGTGGCCTCTTCAAAGAATTGATAGCAGCATCAAGTTCGTTGACTTGAACACATAGTGCCTGAGCATGGCTATCCAACAAATCTCTGATAGCCATTTGTTGAGGCAGAATGATACGTCCCTTAGGTGCTGATTCATCAATCGGAATGACTAGAATGACAGTATCACCTTCATCAACCAGATCGGCAAGAAGATGCTTTTCATTAACAGCTTTAACTCCTTTTTTTCCAATCAGTTCCTTAAGCTCATACAAACCTTTTTTTGCTGTAGAGCTGACATAGATATAATCGGGATTACGCTTCTCGTCTTCTAGAAGATCTTCCTTATTCATGACAATAAGATAAGGAATTGACAAAGATTTGAATAAATCGATAAGAATATGATCATCATTCTTCAAACCAACTGTTGCATCAACAACTAGAATTGCGAGATCAGTACGTCCTAAAGTTTCTTTAGTCTTTTTGACACGTTTTTCTCCCAAATCACCTTCGTCGTCAAAACCCGGTGTATCTATTATAACAACTGGTCCAATAGGCAATAATTCCATTGACTTTATGACAGGATCAGTTGTTGTCCCTTTGGTTTCAGAAACAACCGAAACATCCTGATTGGTTAAAGCATTGACAAGTGATGATTTGCCAGCATTGCGACAACCAAAAAGACTGATGTGTAAACGTTCAGCTGATGGCGTACTATTAAGACTCATCTTCTTCCCTCCAATCAAAAGTCAATAAATCAGGAATACGTTTTCGATACAAACGACCTGATAATGCGAAATGAGGCAGTTCAATAAAGCGAACATTCTCATCTATATAATAATTGTAAAGTGGATCAGCTATGACAACTTCAGGATGACCAATAGCTTCGATCAACTCTTCTTCTCCATCAATAAGCTGACCTCCGGTTGTCAACAGACTAACTGCACTTTCATTAGGGCATAAAACACGTCCTTTAACTCGACAACTAAGAGAGCCCATGACGACAGGATCACCAATAAATAGATAATCCTCATAACTATCTTCACGCTCATAAGCAAGACAACTTTCCTTTGTTTTTATTGCTTGCTTAAGACAGATATCAAGCTGTTCTTCCATCCCTTTAACTGGTAAACCAACTACATATGGAATACCGTAATCACGTTCTAACATTTTGGCAGTTTCAAAGCCAATACCACTCACTACCAGATTAACATCAGCATCTAGCAGTTGCTTGAGTTCGTCAAACTGAGTATCAAAGCTTAAGTTGGCATTGACCTCATAACCCTGAGCAGTCAACCATGACTTAAGCGACATAATGGATTTCTTATTCGTATAGTCCAATGGTGTTGTACCAATGATATTGACAAGAGGTAGTTCGCTTTGTCTCTTATGTGCCGCAAACATCTTAACAACTTTCTTCAATGCAGCTGACGCACCATGGACATAATCATGCATGGCATTGGTTTGAACATAAAACGTTGGAATGCCAGTTTCTTGTTCTACCAATAAAGAAATAGCCTCAAAATCTGTACCTATAATATATGGTATTGGTGAATTACAAATCGCTATAAAATTCGGCTGATACATTTTAGCTGCTGTCACAATGTCATTGATCAGTTTATCATCGTTACCCATTATGGCATCACTATGTTTAAGTCCGGATAAGAAAATAAGTGATGGCTGATCATACCAGCGAATTTCATCGTGAGTATTATATGTGGAATTACATCCAGATGGATCATGCATGACAACCATTCCACCGAGTTCATAAAGAACCGAGCAGACCCCTGATACATCACCTGTCATTACAGGCAATCTTACATTGGCTTGTTTCATAGACAACTCTCACATCCTAACCCTTTACGAACAACGATATCCGCCGTATCTTTTTCTTCATAATAAGCTTCTTCAATTAATGCACAAAGCTTAACGATACCTTTATATCCCCATAAGCCGCCACCTTCAACAATATTGACAAAATGAGGTGTATTTTCGAAGAAAGCTGCTTTTTGTCCAATACCAATAACGATTTCATCGTGATGTTGATAATAGTAACGCATGCCAACATGAATCGTTGCTTTGAGAATTAAGTCAGGATAGCGTTCCTTTAGTCGCTGATAAGTTTCAATTTCATCAGCTGTTACAGCATCAATATAAATACATTCAACATTAAAACCATGATTAAGAAGAAGTTCCGCCATGCTTAAAGGCTGGGGATGAGCAATATAGTCAATCATAATTGGTGTATTGCCAATAACTTCTTTTAAATGAGCAAGAGCCTTTTCTGCTTCATTTCTAAGTTTAGATGTGTCTACCTGCTGCCATCCCATCAGTTCACATAATTGCTGATATGATTCATCAATTGAATCATAACAAAATGTTGATGGGAGGTTAAAGTAAGAACGATGCAAACGTCTTGATAAGCGTCTGACGCCATATTCACCAGTTAAGTAATAATTGATAAACAGAGTTGACTGTCCAAGAGCTAAAAAATCATCATAAGTTTGACAATCAGCAATCTGTGTGACTGTACAGCCATTGGACTTGATCAATTCAATAAGATCCGATGATTCATCAACGGGAATATCAGCCCCTAACAAAGCTACTGCTTGTTGATTCACATCTAACGGTCTAATTAACTGCAATTCTTTATCACGTAGTTTTGCTTCAGGTGATAATCCTTCTTTTTGCATAATTGGATCCATCAGGCACATGATAATATCGATATCAGGGAAATGTGCATTGAGTTCATCACCAATACGTCTTAAATCACTGCCCATAAAATGATGCAGACAAACAGTAAAGACAAGTACTGCTTTAGGTTTATAATGCAAGCGATTAATGATATCAATAACACCATTAATTGTGACTTCTTCAAGATTTCCATCATAAAGATCATGATCTTTTAATACAACTTGAGAAAAACGATCCAGGCAGTTCATTTCTGCCGCCGTCATCACAACACCTCTCATGCAGTTATCAGAGCAAACATAAATCTGATGAGATTCGGGAATCTGCATTCCTATATGAACAATATTCCATGTACCGTGGACAGGTGGATTATATTCCAGTTCACTTTTAAATAAAGGAAGTGATGAATTACCTATTCGCATAATGCATGAGAGTGGTGCTTTTTCCCTTAAATTTTTCAACATTTTGGAGCCTCAATATGAGATGTTTCAATGATGGAATCAGCTAAAGTTTCAAATGCTTGAGCAACATGACTATCTGGATAACGTTCCATTAGAATCATGCCCTCATCTTCAGATGCAGGAATCAAATCATCATGAGGAATAGATGCAACGATTTCTGTGTGGAAATCATCACAAAGCTCACTGACTTTTTCCTTTTCACGTTCAACCTGACGTTCATTTAAAATCATTCCTGCAAGTCGGGCATAACCACGATTCTTTAATGTATCCAAAGCCATGGCAATATTGGCGGCAGCATGAATCGACATATTTTCTCCTGAGGTAATAATATAAACATCATCAGCATAGCCACGCCTCATTGGCATCGCAAAACCACCACAGACGACATCGCCTAAAACATCATATAAGACGATATCAGGCTGATATGTTTCATAAACACCCATTTCATCTAATGTTTCTAAAGCAGTGATGACGCCTCTACCGGCACAACCCAATCCTGGAAGAGGTCCTCCAGCTTCTGCGAGAACAACACCTGCATGACCAATTTTGATAACATCATCAAGTGACATTTTGGCAGGATGTTCGCGAATATAAGCCATAACCGTTTTGATAGGTTCATTATGTCTAAGCAGCATTGTTGAATCTGCTTTAGGATCACAGCCTATCTGTAAGACTTTATAACCTCGCTTTGCAAGGATAGCCGCCAGATTACTGACAATAGTTGATTTCCCTATGCCGCCTTTTCCATAAAAAGCAATTTTATACATCATTTTCATCCTTTGTGATGATATCAGAGTAAGCCGTTTTAATGGTAACACCATTTAACCTTCCAATCTTACCTGATAACGAACTAATAGTATTCTGTGGCGCATCAATCGCAATGGAGATAATATTGACACCTTTATCACGATATGGGATTCCCATACGCCCAATAATATAGTGAGAACATTCATGAAGGAGATCATTTAGTTTTTTTGTTGAATCAATATCTTTGACGATAATTGACATGACTGCAACTCGAGTACACATATTTTCCCCTCCTAACAAATTCGTGGCAGTAATTCATTGCCTGGTTCTGGCAAGAATGTTTCCGCACCAATTTCAGTTTTAATAATGACGCGACCAGGCAAATGATCAGTAATCTGACCAATCACACAAGCTCCTTTGGTGTCTTCAAATGATTGCAACTGCTTTAAAACAGTTTCTGTTTGTTCATGAGGACAGATGATAACCAGTCTGCCTTCACATGCAAGATAAAGTGGTTCAAGACCAAGCATGCCACAAACACCTTTAACTTCATCCTGTACAGGAATCTTAGTAGCATCAAGAGTGACACCAACGTGTGATTCTTTAGCGATTTCGTAAAGAACAGTACCTACACCACCACGAGTAGCGTCTCTAATAACATGAATATCTTTTGTTGCTTTCAAGCAAGCTTCAACTGGATACCACAATGGGGCACAGTCACTTGTAACATCTGCTTCAATACCATAATCATCACGTTGAAGAAGAATTGTACATCCATGACGACCAATATCACCAGTTACAATAATGTCATCTCCAGGAGCTGCAATAGCACCTGATGTATGCGCACCTTCCATGATTTCGCCAACGGCTGTTGTGGTGATAAAGACACCATCGACCTGACCACTTCCAGCAACTTTTGTATCACCAGCGACAAGCTTGACACCTGCTTTGTTTGCCGTTTCGCTCATAGCAGCTACGATTTTTTCTAATTGATCAAAAGGATAACCTTCTTCAATCACAAAACCACATGTCATATATTGAGGCTTTGCACCCATACAGGCAAGGTCATTGACGGTTCCGCAGATCGACAGTTTTCCAATGTTTCCTCCTGGGAAAAAAGCTGGAGAAACAATAAAGCCATCTGTTGACATTGCCATTTGACCTTTTATTGGAGGCAAAACTGCTGCATCATCACTTGTCAAAAGATCATTCGCAAAATAATTCTTAAAAACTGAATCAATCAGTTCAGCGGTCTGTTTACCGCCAGCACCATGTGCTAATGTCACAACTTTACTCATAGAGTCCACTTCCTTTATATAAGTAATAGGCTGAGCAGGCACCTTCACCAGATACCATGCAGGCACCGATTGGATGTTCTGGAGTACATCCTGTTCCAAAAACTCGACAATCTGTAGGTTGACATTTGCCCTGTAAGACTTCACCACAGCGACAAACTGGATTAACACGTCCTTCCATGGCTGGAATGTCATATTTAACTCTTGCGTCATAAGCCGCAAATTCATCTTTAAGTTTCAAGCCAGATTGCGGAATAATGCCAATTCCACGCCACTC
>JAGBPZ010000107.1 GCA_017633115.1 Erysipelotrichaceae bacterium
TTGGCAGTGATATGGTTTTATTAAATGTCTTTGATTGCAACAATCCTTATATCGCTGGACTTCCAGAATGCGACAATCCAGTTGCAAAATTAAAAGAATTGATTGGTCGACCAGTAGGCTGTAATCTGGAACCAGTTGACGAAGAAGCTGATATGCTTGAAACAAGACAGACCATTTCCACAGGTCGTCAGGCAACGGTTGAAACGTTCAAAAAGGCTGAAGAACTAGGATTTAATTTCATCTGTTTGACTGGTAATCCAGGTACAGGTGTCACTAATCGTACGATTGGTCAGGCCATCAAGAAAGCAAAAGAGCATTTCAGTGGTTTAATTATTGCCGGCAAAATGCATGGTGCCGGTGTTAATGAACCAATCGTTGATTTAAAGAGTATTGAAGAGTTTATCGATGCTGGTGCTGATGTTATTTTGATGCCTGCAGTCAATACTGTTCCAGGCTTATCAGAAGCAGAAGTTACTGAAGCATGCAAATTGATCCATAGTAAAGGCTGTCTGGCATTAAGTGCGATCGGTACTTCACAGGAAGGTGCAGATACTGAAACAATCAGAGAAATTGCGATTATCAACAAGCGCTGTGGCGTTGACATTCAGCATATCGGTGACGCTGGATGGTGTGGTATTGCATTGCCAGAAAACATCATGACTTTATCAATTGCGATTCGTGGAAAGCGCTGGGCTTATCATACAGTCGCTTCATCAATCAATCGTTAATTGCTTTTCAAGATTAAAAAATAGACTTCATTTTTTGGTATCAGTCAAGTCAAAATACTTGGCTGATATCTTTTTTTACGCTCAAATATCACCAATTTTACAGGGAAAAACACTTTTAAAAAAGCATGAAGAATACGTTGTTTAAAACAGTAACTTTAAGAGCTTATAAATCTTTGCCAATGGGTAAAATAAATTGAAAACGCTTTTATAGAATGGTATAATTTCGCTAGGAGGAAGATTAAAATGGATAAATTAACTATTAGAGACATTGACGTTGCTGGCAAGACCGTTCTTGTACGTGTAGACTTCAATGTACCAAGAGATGCCGCTACAGGCAAAATTACTGACGACAACAGAATCGTTGCTGCTTTACCAACAATTAAATATTTGTTAGATCATAATCCTAAAGCAGTTGTTCTGTTCTCACACTTAGGTAAAGTTAAAACAGAAGAAGACAAAGCTAAAAATGATATGGCAGTTGTTGCTCCTGCATTAGCTGAATTATTAGGCAAAGACGTTAAATTCGTTCCTGTAACTCGTGGTCCTGAATTAGAAGAAGCTGTTAAAAATGCTGAAAATGGTCAGGTTATCTTAGTTCAGAACACTCGTTATGAAAAAGGCGAAACTAAAAATGATCCTGAATTAGGTAAATATTGGGCATCATTAGGTGATGTATTCGTAGAAGATGCATTCGGTTCAGTTCATAGAGCTCATGCTTCTACAGTTGGTATTCCTACTAACTTACATCCAGCAGCAGCTGGTTTCTTATTAGAAAAAGAAATCGCTTATATCGGCAAAGCTGTTTCTGATCCTGAAAGACCTTTAGTTGCTATTTTAGGTGGTTCTAAAGTTTCTTCAAAGATTGGTGTTATCGAAAACTTATTAGGCATCGCTGATAAGATCATCATCGGTGGTGGTATGGCTTACACATTCAACGCTGCTAAAGGTTTAAAAATCGGTAAATCTTTATTAGAAGCTGATAAGATCGACTTAGCTAAATCTTATATCGAAAAGGGTGGCGACAAGCTAGTATTACCTTGCGACACAGTTATCAACAACGCATTCTCTGAAGAAGGCGACATCAAAGTTGTTGAAGGCGATATCCCTGATGGTTACATGGGCTTAGATATTGGTCCTAAATCAATCGCTGCTATTAAGAAAGAATTAGAAGGCGCTAAGACAGTTATCTGGAATGGTCCTATGGGCGTATTTGAAATGCCAACATTCGCAAAAGGCACATTAGAAGTTTGTGAAGCTTTAGCTAACATGCCTGAAGCAAACACTATTATCGGTGGTGGCGACTCTGCTGCAGCTGTTAAACAGTTAGGTTATGCTGATAAAGTATCTCATATCTCTACTGGTGGCGGTGCTTCATTAGAATACATGGAAGGTAAAGTATTACCTGGTATCGCTGCAGTTGATGCAAAATAATCAAATACAAATAAATAAGGAGAAAACACAATGGCTAGAAAACCAATTATCGTAGGAAACTGGAAAATGAACAAAACAATGGCTGAAACAAAAGCATTTGTTGATGCTGTTGATCCAAAAATCACTGATACTGCTGACTGGGGTATCGCTGTTCCTTATACTGATTTAGCAACTGCTAAAGCAGCTAAGAATTTAATCGTTTCAGCTGAAGACATTCACTTCAAAGACAGTGGTGCTTATACTGGTGCAATCTCTGCAGCTATGTTAAAAGAACTTGGTGTTAATTGGACAATCATTGGTCACTCTGAAAGAAGACAGTATTTCGGTGAAACTGATGAAACAGTTAACTTAAAGACTTTACAGGCTTTAAAGAATGACATCTATCCAATCGTTTGTGTTGGTGAATCATTAGAACAGTATGAAGCTGGCATCACTAAAGATGTATGCAAAACTCAGACTGAAGCATTATTCAAAGATGTTGCTAAAGAAGACGTTGAAAAGATCGTTATCGCTTACGAACCAATCTGGGCTATCGGCACTGGCAAAACTGCTACTAACGAAATCGCACAGGATGTTTGTGGTTACATCAGAAGCGTAGTTGCTGACTTATATGATGAAGAAGCAGCTGAAAAAGTACGCATCCAGTATGGTGGATCAGTTAAACCTGAAGGCTTAGCTAAATTATTAGAACAACCTGACATTGATGGTGCATTAGTTGGTGGTGCTTCATTAGTAGTTGATTCTTACTTAGCTATGGTTGCAGCTTTAGATTAATCAATCAATATAAAGGTGGTCTTCGGACCATCTTTTTTATTATACCGCAACCGTTTTTTTATGAATTTTAAAATCAGAGTATTGATGTTGAAGATACGATTATAGTCAATTATAATAATAGTAGAAATATCAATAAGGAAGTGATACAAATGAAAATCATGAAAAAATTAAGCGTTTTATTGCTGGCGCTATTACTGATTGTGTCAGGCATTAATACAGTTGTGGCAAAGCCAAAAGCGCCTTTCGTTGTGAAAAAAGGCACCTTATATGCAGGTGATTACGAAAGCCAAATTAAAGTCGTATCGTATAATGATGAAGCTTTAGAAAATGCGGAAATTTTAACATTTAAGTCAAGCAAAACTAGTGTTATTAAGATCATAAAGTATGGCTCAAGTTTGATGGATTATGAGCTGTTGCCTAAAAAAACAGGTAAGAGCACGATCACTGTCAAATACAAATACGATGGTTATACATATACATACAAAGTCAAGTATACTGTTAAAAAATATCCATCCCCATTTAAGTATTTGAAAGTTCAAAGTAAATCAATCAATCTCGCTCGAAATAGAACCAGCGTCACCGTTGATTATAATTTCTTGAAAAAAACGGAAGTTAAGTACAAACTTAATTCTGGATGGAAAATCACGAGTTTGAGCTGGGTCAATAGCGAAGATCCTGCAACGTTCCCAAAGAAGAAAACCTCAGGAACATTTAAGTTCTCAGTTTATGAATTTGATTATACGTACATCACATTTAAATTAAAGAAGAAAAGCAAAAAAGTGACTTATCAAATTACAGTCGTTGGGGACCGTTCTGAAGAATAGTCATAAGTGAAATTAAGGTCAGCTCACAGCGAGCTGATCTTTTTGATTTGTTTTATTTAAATCGATGGTTTATAATAAAATCGTTATTCTGGAGGAACTTAATATGCTTTATTTTACAAATGACTACAGCGAAGGTGCTCATCCTAAGGTATTAGAGGCACTTACAGTGACAAATATGGAACCATTAGATGGTTATGGAATGGATAAGTATTCTCTTTCCGCCATTGAGAAAATCAAAAAGGCTTGTCAGAATGATAAGGCAGAAGTTTATTTTCTGACAGGTGGTACACAGACAAATATGGTTGTGATCAGTTCCCTGTTGGATACGTTTGAAGGTGTTATTGCTGCCGATACTGGACATATCAGTGTTCATGAAGCAGGCGCTATTGAATATCATGGTCATAAAGTCATGCCAATTCCTCATCACAATGGAAAGCTGATGGCTGCTGATGTGAAGGCTTATCTGGAAACGTTCTATGGTGATGCCAATCACGATCATATGGTATTCCCAGGGATGGCTTATATTTCTCATCCAACTGAATACGGTACTCTTTATACAAAGGAAGAATTAACCGCATTATCAGAAGTCTGTCATCAGTATAATCTCCCTTTATTTCTCGATGGAGCACGATTAGGTTATGGTTTAACGGCTAATGATACTGATGTCACTTTACCTGTGATTGCCGAATTGACAGATGTCTTCTATATCGGTGGGACAAAGGTCGGTGCTTTATGTGGTGAAGCTGTCGTTTTCACTAAGAAAACACCTAGTCACTTCGTGACACGTATTAAGCAACATGGTGCTTTATTAGCTAAAGGACGTCTTAACGGTGTCCAGTTTGATGCTCTGTTCACAGATGATCTTTATCTGACCATTGCCAGACATGCAAACAAAATGGCACAGAAATTACTTCAAGGTATGGTTGCGAAAGGTTATACACCATATATCGATTCACCAACTAATCAGCAGTTCTTCATTTTTGAAAATGATGTTCTGAATGATTTAAAAGAAAAGGTCGTTTACAGTTTCTGGGAACGATATGGTGATTCACATACGGTCATTCGTCTTGCAACAAGTTGGGCAACCAGAGAGGAAGATATTGAGGCTTTGATGAAGTTAATTCCAACAAGAGGCTAATACAAAAATAGTGTCGGAAAGTAGCACAGCTTGGTAGTGCACTGTCTTCGGGAGGCAGGGGTCGTGGGTTCAAATCCCATCTTTCCGACCATTTTTTTCATTTTCTGCTTGATTCTCTTGTTTTGAGAGTTTTAATTTGACTTTCAGTGAAAGAGATATCATACTTAGAAAACAATCTGTATAATAAGTATTTTTCATTTCAATAATTTATGATAAAATGAAAAAACAAAGGGGTGTATAGTGACTATGTATGAAATTATCGAAAAGAAAGCATTAAACGATGTCGTCTTTGAGATGGTCGTTCATGCACCTATGGTTGCAAGAAAATGTGAACCAGGACAATTTGTCATTGTCCGCGTAGGTGAAGATGGTGAACGAATTCCACTTACTATTGGCGATTATGATAGAGAAGCACAAACAATCACAATGGTTGTGCAGAGTGTAGGTTTTTCAACTAAGCAGTTAGATAAATTACAGGCAGGCGATTGTCTGACAGATTTTGTGGGTCCATTAGGTGTGCCAACAGCGCTTCATAAGTGCAAACATGTTGTTGGTGTAGCTGGTGGTGTTGGTTCAGCACCTTTATATCCACAATTAAAGAAACTTGCAGAAATGGGCGTCGATGTTGATGTCATCATCGGTGGTCGTGAAGCTCAGTATGTTTTATGGGCAGATAAATTTGCTGAATTCTGCAAACATGTTTATATCGCAACAGATGATGGTTCTCTTGGCACCAAGGGCTTTGGTACGACAGTGCTTCAAAATTTGATTGATTCTGGTGAAGAAATTGATGAAGTCATCGCTATTGGACCTGTTATCATGATGAAAAATGTTGTGAAAGTGACTAAACCATATGGTATCAAAACAATGGTTTCTCTCAATCCGTTAATGGTTGATGGTACTGGTATGTGTGGTTGCTGTCGTGTCACTGTTGATGGCAAAATTAAATTTGCCTGCGTTGATGGTCCAGACTTTGATGGTGCCAATGTCGATTTCGACGAATTAATGGCAAGACAGAGATTCTTTAAAGATGAAGAACATATCGTAGATGAAAATGCAGATCGTATCTGTAATCTGATGAGAGGTGACGCATAATGGCAGCAACAAGAAAACCAAATATGGCAGCTGAAAAAGTTAAAATGCCAGAGCAGGAACCTGATGTAAGAAACAAAAACTTTAAAGAAGTTGCCTTAGGCTATACAAAAGAAATGGCAATAGAAGAAGCTACACGCTGTCTGAATTGTAAAAAGCCTTTCTGTGTAGACGGTTGTCCAGTTAATGTTCCAATTCCAAGATTTATTGCTGAGGTAGTTGAAGGTAATTTCGAAGAAGCTTATAAAATTATCACTGAAGAAAATGCTTTACCAGCAATCTGTGGCCGTGTTTGTCCACAGGAAAGTCAGTGTGAAGGTAAATGTATCCGTGGTCGTAAAAGTGAACCAGTTGGTATTGGTCGCTTAGAGCGTTTCGTTGCTGACTATCATCGTGAACATGGTCAGGTCATTAAGCCTGAAATCGTTCGCAACGGTAAGAAAGTCGCTGTTGTTGGCAGTGGCCCTTCAGGTATCACTTGTGCTGGTGAACTTGCAAAACGTGGTTATGAAGTCACAGTATTTGAAGCCTTACATAAAACTGGTGGTGTTTTATCTTACGGTATTCCTGAATTCCGTTTACCAAAAGCACTAGTTCAACAGGAAATTGATACTGTTGCAGACTTAGGTGTTGACTTCCAGACAAACGTTGTTGTTGGTCAGTCAATTACGATTGATGAACTTCAGGAAGAAGGCTATGAAGCTATTTTCGTTGGTTCTGGTGCCGGTTTACCTCGTTTCCAGGGTATTCCAGGAGAAAACCTTAACGGTGTTTATTCAGCAAACGAATTCCTGACACGTGTTAATCTGATGAAAGCTTATATGTTCCCAGATCGTCCTACACCAATTAAAATCACAGAAACAGTTTGTGTTGTAGGTGCTGGTAACGTTGCAATGGATGCCGCTAGAACAGCGAAGCGTCTAGGTGCAAAGAATGTTTACATTGTTTATCGTCGTTCACGTGAAGAAGCTCCTGCAAGAGCAGAAGAAGTTCATCATGCGGAAGAAGAAGGTATCATCTTTAAATTCCTGAACAATCCAATCGCAATTAATGGTGAAGATGGATGGGTTAAATCAATTACCGTTCAGGAAATGACATTGGGTGAACCAGATGCGAGTGGCAGAAGACGTCCTATCCCAGTTGAAGGATCAACATGGGATATTGAAACTGGTACATTTATCGTGGCCATTGGTCAGTCACCAAATCCATTAATTAGAAATACAACACCTGGTCTTGACACGCAAAGATGGGGTGGTATCATCGTAGATGAAGAGACAATGGAATCAAGCCGTCCAGGCGTTTACGCTGGTGGCGATGCTGTCACTGGTGCTGCAACTGTTATTCTTGCTATGGGAGCAGGTAAAGCAGCAGCAAAAGCAATTGATGAAAAATTAGGAGGTAAATAATTATGTATTGTCCTGAATGTGGAAGAGAAGTAGAAGATAACGCAAAATTCTGTAAATACTGTGGTCATCAGTTACAATATGGAACAACTGATTATTCAACACAAAATACTCAGACTCATGATGATTCATATCAGTCAGAGTTTACGTTCCATAATCATTCTGAAGATGCTTATAACAATGATTCATATTCAAATGATTCTTATCAGAATGACTCTTATACAAACGATTCTTATCAAAATGATACGTATAAGAGTGATTACAATTCTGATTATAACAATGATTACAACAATGACTATAATAACGATTACAGCGATGGTTATGTACCACTTGATCATCAGCAATATCAGTCATACAACGACTACAATAACTCAGGTTATACAGAAGATAAGGTATCAATCCTTTTCACAATTCTTAGCTTCCTGATTCCTCTTGTAGGTATTATTCTGTACTTTGTATGGCGTAATAAAACTCCAAATAAAGCAACTGCATGCTTGTATGCAGCATTAGCTGCCATCGCAATGAACGCTGTTGTATTATTCCTTAACTAAAAACAGGACTTCGGTCCTGTTTTTTTGCGAAGAAATAAGAAAGAATGCAAATACTTGTAAGTAACTAATAATTGATGATACAAACTTTGATTTTTTTATCACTGTAATTAATTGCTTTATTTTTTTATCATGATAAAATTAAAGTAAGGCTTATCTAATAAGCAAGCAGTTACATTACGGAGGAGGAGCGTCAAATGTACAAACTTTTAGAACCTTATGGTGCTATTGTCTCTTTCCTTGGTGAAGCATTGGGCGATAATGTTGAAATCGCATTACATGATTTAACTTCACCTGAACAGGAAATTGTTGCGATTGCGAACCGTCATATTTCTGGACGTTCAGTAGGCGCAAAACTATCAAACTTATCGATCCATTATCTGGAAAACAAACAGTATATGGATCATGATTATGTCATCAACTATAAAACGACAGGTGTTGATAATAAGTTGTTGCGTTCAGCAACTTACTTTATCAAAGAAGAAGGCAAAGAGTTCCCAATCGGTATGCTTTGTATCAACGTTAATATTACCGATTACGAATATATGGAAGCAGTGCTGAAGAAAGTGTTTGGCATTAAAGATGATCCTGATGTTGAATTTAAACAGGATAACCCAATTGAAATCTTATCTTCACCATTGGATGAAATGGTCGATAAATATATCAAGGAATGCTTATTTAAGATGGGCGTACCTTCTTATGTTCTCGTTGAACGCTTAAAAGTTGAAGAAAAGATAAGAGTTGTCAAATATCTACAGGAAAAAGGAACATTTAAAGTCAAGGGAGCTATCGCTTTAGTTGCTGAAAAACTTGACGTTTCCGAACCAACGATATATCGTTATCTTAAGAAGATGTAAAAAAATGGGCATTATACATCACGTTTGTAAAGAAAAGTAAAGGGAGGCAATATGAACGAAATTTATGTCAGCGGCCACAAGAATCCTGATAGCGATTCAATTTGTGCTGCAATCAGCTACTCTTACTTGTTGAATGCTTCAAAAAAATATAAGGAGAAAGCAATTCCAGTAAGATTAGGTGAAATCAACAGAGAAACAGAATACATTTTAAAAACGTTCGGCTTGGAAATCCCAATGCTTCTAAAGACTGTTAAGCAGAAAGTAGAAGACTTGGAATATGATAAGGTCACTGTATTCTCTAAAGAACTCACATTAAAAACAGCATGGTTCCTGATGAAGGAGCAGAACTTAAAGAGTGCGCCAGTACTTGATGAACATAACAAGTTGCTTGGTCTGTTATCTGCTACTAACATGTTGGAAGGTTACATGGATGAATGGGATGGCGAAATTTTAAAGAAAGCTAATACTCCAATTGAAAACGTCATTGATACACTCGAAGCACAGATTCTCTATCTTGATGAAGATCTTAAGACAGTTACTGGTGACGTCCATGTAGCAGCCATGAATTCAGAAGAAGCTATGAAACGTATCCAGCCTGGCGATTTCTGCATCGTTGGTGGTGACCGTAACCATATGATCAAAGCACTTGTTGATGGTTGCGTTTCAATGATCGTTTTAACTGGTGCTATTGATGTTGAACCTCAGCTTTTAGTTGAAGCAAGACGTAGAAAAGTCAGTGTTATTACAACAAGACTGAATACATTCGAAGCTGCAAGATTGATTTTACAGGCAATCCCAGTTGAATACGTTATGTTAAAGAGTGGCTTAACAACATTCTCAACTGATGATACTGTTGATTATCTTCGTGATATCATGGGCCAGACTCGATTCAGAAGTTATCCAGTTTTAGACCTTAATGACAGAGTTGTTGGTACAATTTCTCGTTTCCAGGTCTTAAGTGGTGGTAAAAAGAAACTCGTTCAGGTTGACCATAATGAACGTGGACAGGCAGTTGATGGTATTGAAGAAGCTGAAATCTTAGAAGTAGTTGACCATCATAGAGTCGCTGACTTCCAGACGATTGGTCCATTAAACTTCCGTGCAGAACCACTTGGCTGTACTTGTACAATTATCTATAAGATGTTCAGAGAACAGGATATCGAAATTCCTGCTAATATTGCTGGGGCAATGCTTGGTGCTATTATCTCTGATACATTATTATTCAGATCACCAACTTGTACACCAACTGACACTAGAACCGCAATGAAGCTTGCTGAAATCGCTGGTGTCGATGCCAAGGAATTTGGTATGGATATGTTTAAAGCTGGTACATCACTGGTTGGCAAGAGCATTGAAGAAATCTTCAATTCAGACTTCAAGAAATTCAATATTGGTGATTTAACTGTTGGTGTTGGTCAGGTTAATACAATGGATATCGAAGGCTTTGCTTCTTATAAACCAGACATGCTTGACTATATGGAAAATGTCTGCAAAGAAAACAATTTTGCCTTTGCGATTCTCTTATTAACTGATGTTATCCGTACAAACAGTGAAGTTTATGTTGCTGGTGAACGTCCTGAATTAGTAGAAAATGCCTTTGGCGTAAGATTAGCTGATCATCAGGCTACATTAAAAGGTATTATCTCTCGTAAGAAACAGGTTGTTCCTGCAATTACAACTGCTATCACAAACAGTTTATAATAACGCTAATGGCAGTGGCGTTAAGCCACTGCCCTTTTATTTCGAGGAGGTTTTAAAGTATGCGTATGAAATTGTTTTTAGCATTTTTACTATCTTTCATGATGGCTTTTTCTTCTGTCAATGTCTTTGCAGAAGATGAAGTTCCTGCAACTGATGAAGTGGCAGAAGTAGTAGAAGCTACAGAAGAAACTAGTGAAGATGAAACTGAAGAAGTTGTCACTTCTGGTACAACAGAAGAAGTTGTTGATGCAGTCAAGACTGATGCTGCCGCAACGACTTACAAGCTGGAACAGGTTGAAGGTACAAGAGATATCACCGTGACAATGTCAGGCTTGGAAAAATTGATCAGTTCTAAGAAGTATGATGAAGTCAGAGTCTACTTCAAGATGTACTACAAA
>JAGBPZ010000108.1 GCA_017633115.1 Erysipelotrichaceae bacterium
CGTTATTGACTCAGTAGCTGCATTAGTACCACAGGTTGAACTTGATGGTGAAATGAGTGATCAGACTGTTGGTTTACAGGCACGTTTGATGTCAAAAGCATTACGTAAACTTTCTGGTGTTATGTCAAAGACCAGCTGTACGGTGATTTTTATCAACCAGCTGCGTGAAAAGATTGGTATTATGTTTGGTAATCCAGAAACAACGACTGGTGGCCGTGCATTAAAATTCTATTCATCTGTCAGAATTGAAATTCGCCGCAGTGAACAGATCAAACAGGGTCAGGAAGTTGTTGGTAACAAGGTCAACATCAAAGTGGTCAAAAACAAAGTTGCGCCACCATTTAAGACAACTCAGGTCGATATCATCTATGGTAAAGGTATTTCTCGTGATGGTGAAGTCCTTGATCTTGCAGTTCAGTATGATATCATTGACAAATCTGGTGCCTGGTATGCTTATCATGGTGAAAAAATTGGCCAGGGCAGAGAAAATACCAAAGCTTACTTATTAAGCCATCCAGAAATAATGGCTGAGGTTGAAGAGGCTGTCAAAGAACAGATGTTCGCTAAAAATCCTGAAGATTTAATATAATATGTAAGTCAAAAATGAGAACGTGTGTTAATCCATCCTTGGATGACATGTTCTTTTTTTGTGTTCTTGCACAATGAGCTGTCAAATCTTTAAACTCTTTATATGAAAGACAACATTTTTCTTTAAAAAAGTTACATTTTTTTGGAAAATCAGATATTTTGAAGGGCATTAGCGATTGAAATTGTGATGGAAATTGTTTATAATGTATTGGGTTATTAGAAGCTGATAACTCATATTATGCACATAGGAACAAAAAAGGAGGGGTTGGATTATGCCACATAATCCTGCTTTGTCCATGCTCGCCTATGTTCTTGCCATTGCAATTGGTTTTGGTTTATACCATATCATTGCATTAATCGGAATATCAAAGGCAAAAGAAAATGCCGAGAAGATTGTTGAAAACGCAAATTCTAAAGCAGACAATATTATTAAGGAAGCCACATTAGACGCTAAGACAGCTGCCTATGAATACAAGGTTGAAGCTGAAAAAGAAATCAAGTCACAGCGTTTAGAGGTCACAAAATTTGAAAATAAGCTTCTCGAAAGAGAACATGATATTGATCGCAGAGATATTGCTATACAAGGAAGAGAGAACGAACTCGAGAAAAAGACCCAACAATTAGATAAAAAGCAAGCAGAACTAGGTAAGCTGGAGGCAAAGCTCAAACAACAAATTAACGATAAAGTTAAAGAGTTGGAAAAAATTGCTGCCATGTCGGAAAAGGAAGCCCGTGCGGAATTATTCAAACAGGTTGAGCAGCGTACTGAAAGAGAAGTCACCGCTTATATTAAGGAACAGGAAGAAAAAGCCAAAGAAACTGCTGCTGTGAAAGCAAAAGATATCATCGCTGATGCCATCAACCGCTACGCACAGGAAGAAGTCACTGAACGTACAGTACATGTTGTTGGTTTACCAAATGAAGAAATGAAGGGTCGTATCATTGGTCGTGAAGGTCGTAACATTCGTGCCATTGAAAATGCTACTGGTGCGGAATTAATTATTGATGATACACCTGAAGTTATTACTGTTTCCTGCTTTGATCCAGTGAGACGCGAAGTCGCTCGTCTGGCTTTGGAAAAATTAATCAAAGACGGTCGTATTCAACCAGGCCGTATTGAAGAAGTGGTTGAAAAAACGAAAAAAGAAATTGATGAAGTCATGCTGAAAGCAGGTGAAGATGCAATCTTCGAACTTGGTCTATCACGCGTGAACAAAGACATTAAATTGATGCTTGGTAAGCTTAAGTATCGTACAAGTTACGGTCAAAATGCTTTACAACATTCATTAGAAGTTGCTCATTTCGCAGGTATCATGGCCGCTGAACTTGGTTTGAACCAGCAGCTCGCTAAACGTGCAGGTTTACTGCATGATATCGGTAAAGCAATGGACCACGAAATGGAAGGCAGCCATGTTGAGCTCGGCGCAAAATTTGCTCGTAAGCATGGTGAAAACCAGATAGTTGTGAACGCTATTGAATCACATCATGGTGATGTTCCAGCTAAATCAACAATTGCGGTATTAGTTGCAGCCGCTGATACATTATCAGCTGCAAGACCTGGAAGCCGTAGTGAAACAATTGAAAATTACATTCAGCGTCTTGAAAAGCTTGAAGAAATCTCCAAGAATTTCGATGGTGTTGATAAAGTCTTCTCTATCCAGGCTGGTCGTGAAGTCAGAGTCATTGTTAATCCAGAAAAGATTGATGACTTAAGCGCTCATAAACTGGCAAGAGATATTAAGGAGAAAATTGAAAACGAATTAACTTATCCTGGCCATATCAAGGTCACAGTGATTAGAGAAATTCGTGCTAATGAAATCGCAAAATAGTAAAAGATAGGGTCACCTATCTTTTATTTTAGGAGTGTGAAACGAATGAATATAGTAATGATAGGTGATATCTTTGGTGAAATCGGCCGTGAAATGATCGAACACTATTTGCCTTTAGTCAAACAACGTTATGATGTTGACTTATTTATTGCCAATGGTGAAAATGTTACTCATGGTAAAGGACTCAATAAACGTCATTATGAAGAACTGCTTTTTAATGGTATTTCTTTGATTACAATGGGTAATCACACATATGCTAAACGTGAAATCTTTGATTACATTGATGAAGCTGATCGTCTAATTGTTCCTTTTAATCGTGCGAAGGCTTTACCAGGTACAGGTAGCCGTGTCATCGAATGTAAGGGAAAAAAGATTCGTGTGACAAACTTACTGGGATTGACCTTCATGGATGGTAAACCACAAAATCCATTTGAAGCCGTCCAGGATGTCCTGGCAAATGATGAAAGTGATATTCACATCATTGATTTCCATGCCGAAGCCACCAGTGAAAAACTTGCTTTTGCGAATTATGTTGATGGTAAAGTTGCAGCTGTTCTTGGCACTCATACCCATGTCGCTACCGCTGATGAGCGTCTTTTACCTAAAGGCACAGCTTATCAGAGTGATGTTGGCATGACTGGTCCATACAATAGTATTATCGGCTGTGAAACGGAATCTATAGTAGATCGTTTTGTCAAAGGTATTATGACACCATTTAAAATTGGTGAAGGTGAAGGTCAGTTTAATGCGGTCCTTTTACGTATATCAGATGACAACAAAGTAGCAGCGATTGAACGTATTCGTATTGATCCAGATCATCCATTTAGATAAAGTCAGGCCATGAAAAAATGTAAGTGTTTACACAAAACTATTTCAATTTAATAATAAATAGCTTATAATAATCATAGAAATTAAGGAGGAAATAGATATGGCAACTCATAAAATTATTGTTTCTTATGCTATGATCAAAAAGGCTATCCCATTCTTCGAAGGTTTATCTGATGACACTATCAAATCTGCAAAATTAATTGCAGGTCCTAAAGGCATCAAAGCTACTTTTGAAGTAGAATCTGATTTACCAGCAGATGAAGCAGCAGCTTACATGAAGAAAAAATACACTTCAGCTCCAGGTAACGCTAACGCTTACATCTCTGTACAGCCAGATGGATTCTTTGGATAATCGAATCTATTAAACCAAACCCCTACGGGGGTTTTTTTCTTTGTGTTGAATTTATTGATAACTTTGGTATAATGAGAACACGCTAGCGAGGAGGCGATAGTTTGATGAAAGACTATAGTGCTTATTTTAATGGCCCATCACTCAAAAATGCCCGTAAACGAGGCAGAAGTGAAGTACAGCATCTTGATGATGCATTTGAAGTTCCTGCAGATATGGTAGGGATTGGTCAAGGGCAGCATTATTTTATTCAGACATATGGCTGTCAGGCTAATGAGCGTGACAGTGAAATATTGGCCGGCATTTTTGAAACACTCGGTTATGAAGCAGCTGATGATGTCAAAAATGCTGACGTCGTGTTACTTAATACATGTGCCATCAGAGAAAATGCAGAAGAAAAAGTATTCGGTAAGATTGGTTACTTAAAAACTGTTAAAAAGACAAATCCAAATCTTATCTTTGGTATTTGTGGTTGTATGGCACAGGAAGAAGTTGTCATTAATAAGATTTTGAAAAAATATCCACAGGTTGATTTGATCTTTGGTACCCACAACATCCATCGCTTGCCACAGTTATTAAAACAGGCAATGCTGGAAAAAGAAATGGTATTGGAAGTTTGGAGCAAAGAAGGGGACGTCATTGAAAACATGCCTAGTACCCGTGCTCATCAATACAAAGCCTGGGTTAATATAATGTATGGATGCAATAAATTCTGTACTTACTGTATCGTTCCTTATACACGTGGTAAAGAACGTTCACGTCATATGAGTGATATACTCGAGGAAGTTGAAGAATTAAAGGCTAAAGGTTATCAGGAAGTGACTCTGTTAGGTCAGAATGTCAATTCCTATGGCAAAGATCTTGATTCTGATGATGATTTTGCGACTTTACTTGAAGCGGTCGCAAAAACTGGTATTCCTCGTATTCGTTTCATGACAAGTCATCCATGGGATTTCAGTGAAAGTATGATTGATGTCATTGCAAAATATGACAACATTATGCCATTCATTCATTTACCTGTACAATCTGGTAATAGTGAGATCCTGCGTTTGATGGGACGTCGTTATACCCGTGAGGACTATATCAGATTATTTGATATGATCAAAAAGAAAATACCTGATTGTGCCATCACAACAGATATTATTGTTGGATTCCCAAATGAAACAGAAGAACAGTTCTTAGATACATTATCACTCTATGAATACTGTGAATACGATTTGGCTTATACATTTGTTTATTCAGCAAGAGAAGGTACACCAGCAGCACGCATGAAAGATAACGTTGAACGTAAAGTAAAAGAAGAACGTCTTTACCGTTTAAACGAAATTGTTAATGCCAAAGCTAAAAAAGCCAATGATGCTTATATCGGCCGCATTGTTGAAGTTTTAGTTGATGGTGAATCAAAACGTAACCCAGATGTCTTATCTGGATATTCACAGCATAACAAGCTGATTAACTTTAAAGGCCGTAAAGAAGATATTGGAAAAATTGTTAAAGTAAAAATTACACAGGCAAAAACTTGGACATTGGAGGGAGAACAAATTGACTGATGCCGTGGCTGAAGCCGCTCATAGGCTTAATGAACTTATTTTAGAAGATCCTTTAATTAAAGAATATCAACAATATGAATCTTGGATTAAAGGCAGTGATTTAGAAGAACTTGAAGCATCTATTAAAAATATGCAGCAGGAACTTCTTGAAAAGAAAGCTTTAAATGAAGATATCACTGAATTAGAAGCTCGTTACAACCAAGCGCAAGAAGAATTCTCATCTCATCCACTTGTGGTGAATTATTTATATTTGAAAGAAGAAGTCAATAACCGCCTTTTAGAGATCGAATCAATGATCAACACTGAATTGCGAAAAAATCTTGACTAAATCATCAGAACTGATTAGAATTTCTGTTAAATTAGTAAAGTGAAAGGAGTATCATCATGGCAATTTATTTTAACGAACCATCTCACACTTTTAATGAATATTTACTTATTCCTGGATATTCAAGCGCTGAGTGTCAGCCTAAGAATGTCAACTTGAAAACACCATTAGTTAAATTTAAAAAAGGTGAAGAACCAGCTTTATCTTTAAATATTCCTTTAGTCTCTGCAATCATGCAGGCAGTTTCTGATGATGTAATGGCAGTTGCTCTTGCAAGAGAAGGTGGCATTTCATTTATTTATGGTTCTCAGTCAATTGAATCACAGGCTGCAATGGTAAGACGTGTTAAAAACTACAAAGCAGGTTTTGTTCCAAGTGATTCAAACTTAAGTATTAATGATACATTACGCGATGTACTGGCGTTAAAAGAAAAAACAGGTCATTCTACTATGGCCGTTACTGAAGATGGTACTCAAAATGGCAAACTTGTTGGTATCGTAACAAGTAGAGATTATCGTGTATCTCGTATGTCACTTGACGAAAAAGTCGTTAATTTCATGACACCATTTGAAAAACTGATTTATGCTCCAGCTGATGTAACTTTAAAAGAAGCAAACAATATCATCTGGGACAACAAATTAAATGCTTTACCTGTCGTAGATGACAATCAGAGATTATTATACTTTGTCTTCCGTAAAGACTATTTATCAAGAAAATCAAATCCAAACGAATTATTGGATGATAAAAAACGTTATGTAGTTGGTGCTGGTATCAATACCAGAGACTATGCTGAACGTGTTCCAGCATTAGTTGAAGCAGGTGTTGACGTTTTATGTATTGACTCATCTGAAGGTTTCTCAGAATGGCAGAAGATGACAATTGCATGGATTCGTGAACATTATGGTGATACAGTCAAAGTTGGTGCTGGTAATGTCGTTGATGCAGAAGGTTTCCGTTTCTTAGCTGATTGTGGTGCTGATTTCATCAAAATCGGTATCGGTGGCGGTAGTATCTGTATCACTCGTGAACAGAAAGGTATCGGCCGTGGTCAGGCAACTGCGACGATTGAAGTTGCAGCAGCTCGTGATGAATACTTCAAAGAAACTGGCGTCTATATCCCAATCTGTTCCGATGGTGGTATCGTTCATGACTATCATATGACTTTGGCGTTGGCAATGGGTTCAGATTTCATCATGCTTGGTCGTTACTTCTCACGTTTTGATGAATCACCTACAAATAAAGTCTTAGTCAATGGTCAGTATGTTAAAGAATACTGGGGTGAAGGTAGTGCCCGTGCAAGAAACTGGCAGCGTTATGACCTCGGTGGTGACAACAAACTGTCATTTGAAGAAGGCGTTGACTCATATGTACCATATGCTGGTTCATTAAAGGATAACGTTGGTTTATCATTATCAAAGATGAAACACACTATGTGTAACTGTGGTGCTTTGACAATTAAGGAATTACAGCAGAAAGCTAAGATTCAGCTTGTATCTTCAACTTCAATCGTTGAAGGCGGCGCCCATGACGTCATCTTAAGAGACACATCTAATAATGGTTAATAAGAAGCGCTTTGGCGCTTCTTTTATATTGCAGAATAAAAGAGGCACTTTAAATGCCTCTTTATTGCTTATTTGATCTTACCTCTTTCTCGTAACTCTTCCATACCAAGAATGATAGCACCCCAGAACAAATCTTCTCTTATCGAGTCTTTAATTGAAATGTCTGGTTGTAATGATTGAGGCAAATATTTTGTGATCCACTTGCTGACGGCATCGACATCAGTAATCATTGAATCGTGGAAAATGACTTTTTCTGGTGCACAACTTAGAATAATTGGGAGCATTTGTTTGGCAATCAGCTCAGCGTGTCCTTCAGGCGTCTTCGCCAAATCACGGTAAGGGTCAGTATAATGAATAGCTTTTTGCATGTAATGAATCTGACCAGCAATATTATGAGTACCGGTAAGCAGTTTACCATTCATGATGATTCCCGCAGCTCCCGCATGTCCAAGATGTGGGATGTAGTAAAACATCATATTCTGGCAGTCTTGCTTATGGTCTTCATAATAGCCTCTGGTCATTGCCTGGTGAAGATTACATAGGGCAAATGGTCGTTGATACTTTTCTTCAAAATAGTCACGCATTTTATAATCAATGATATCAACATAATTGAGAGTGATTGAACCATCTTCGATGATGCCTGGTGTACTGATAAAGACTTTTTCTACTTCTGGATGACGAGCTAATACTGTATCAAGCAGGTCTTCATAATCGGCAATATTATATCTTTCTTTAATGATAGTATCTTTAGCTAAAAGATCACATTCATGGTAGATGCGATACATCATAGCTTCTCTAAAATGGCTGGAAATAATACTGACGACCATAAAAGTACCATATTCTCCAGCAAATGAAATAGGTTGATTTTCTGCTTCTTTGTCTTCTTCTGCTTGTTTTTCGGCTTTTTTCTCATTAACACTTTGACGGACTAAATCAATCATTGCTGGCGCATCATAGGTGCCGAAAATCGCTCCAGGTACTCTGATGACGATTTTGTCTTTCAAAATCTGACTGGCTTCATTATATAGATAGCCAATCTGTGGTGCTAACAGGATGACATCTTTATCAGCTGCCAAATGATAGAGTTCAGTGTAAGAATCAGCTGTAAAGTGGATATCAAGTGACAACATCTTTGCTGTTTCATTGAGTTTTTCGGCAAAGAAAGAAGTTGTCAGACCACTGGAGCAGCAAAGCATTGCTTCAATCGCTCTGGCATCTTTCATCTTTTCCAGGGTATCAATCATTTCATGGAATAAATCAACTGCATGTTCAAAGTCTTTTAATTCAAAATGAAGATAGAAGGTATTCTCATCATTTTTATCCATGATTTTAAGTTCGCATGTCAGAGTTTCGAACTGATAGAAATTAACTTCAGCATAACCATTAGAAATAACGATTTTAAGATTATCATCACCATTCTCTTCAATGGTGTACCAGTGACTTGAATGTTGAAGAATCCAGTCACGATAGTTTTGTTTTAATGACATAAAACATCATCCTTTCTTTATACATTTATTGTATCATGATTACTTATGATGAAAGGTCTTTTTTTAGTAAATAGAGAGGATTATGATATAATGGAAGTATGTAATAGGTGAGGAACAGACAATGTTGAAAAAGATAATGATAAGTCTTCTTGCGTTAGTCCTTATAGCTAGTGGCTGTGCAAGAAAGAATAAAGAAACAGAGACAAATCATCTTGTCAGACTGTTTGATTCTTATGACCAAAAGGAAACATCAAAAGGCAAATTCCAGTTCAAAGCAGATGATCAGTCAGTCTATATCAAACGTAAAGGTGATTATATCGCGACCCCTTTTAATAATGGCTATGATGTTTTTGCGAATGATGAAATAGCCTATTATATGGATAGTGAATTGTTGATGCGTTATGATTTTGCCAATGGTGAATCCACACAAATGGCCGTTATGCCAGTCAGTAAAGATTATCAGGACATGCCAGACTATTTCAAGATTTCTGCAGCAGTAGAAGATATGTTCTATATCACCAGGAATTCGATGTCGGAATTTTGTTATACAACATATTCATATAATTTGTTGACAGGCGTCACCAACGAAGAATTTAATGGTGGTATTTTAGATGTTAAAGATGACTATGCGATAGTGAATGTTGGCTATGCGACAGATGTTTCAGCAACCAAACATGCCATCTATCAGCTAAGCTTTAGTGGCGCGAAGCATATTAAAAACTTAGGTAAGTATTGTAAGGGCGTTGAAATAGTAGGGGAAAAGATTTATTTCTGCTCTTACAAAACGCGAGACAGTATGAGCCAATGCACTCTTTATCGATGCTCGCTTGAAGGTAAAAATAAAGAGAAGGTTGCAACCTTTAAAGTTAAAGATCCTTATGGTATTGTCGTAGCTTTTGATTATACAGAGGATGCTTGTACGGTAATGAAAAATGATCAAACGTATCATTACACATACGAAACAGCTTCTTATGAAAAAGTGGAGGAATAGTTATGAAAAAACATTCGTTTTTGATATCGATTATGATTATTTTGTCACTCGTAATTGGCTGCAGCAGCCAGGCTAAAGGCGACGAAAAACAAGCGGAGGAAGAAATAGTGGTCATTCCAAGAGCAGAAGAAATCCTTAATGAAATGACACTTGAAGAAAAGGTGTCACAAATGATCCTGATTGGTGTGACAGCCAGTACTAAAGCCAAAAGTATTAAGTCATGGCAGCCTGGTGGTATCGTTTTATTTGCTGACAGCTTTCAGGAGTCAACCAAATCCAAGATGAAATCACGTCTTGAAAAAATGCAAAAGAAGTCAAAAATCAAGATGCTGATTTCTATTGATGAAGAAGGCGGTACGGTCACACGAATGTCGCGTTTCAGACAATTCCGCAAATCAAAATACTTGTCACCTCGCGATTTGTACAACAAGGGTGGCTATGAGCGCATCGAAAAAGATACAAAGTCAAAAGATAAACTTCTAAAGTCACTAGGCATTAATACTAATATTGCTCCCGTAGCAGATACACCATATAAGAGATCCAATTTTATTTATGATCGCGCTATGTCTACCAGTGCTAAGAAAAATGCCAAATATGTTAGAACGGTCGTCCAACAGATGAATGAAGACCATATGGTATCAGTTGTTAAGCATTTCCCAGGATATGGCAAAGCCAGAGATACTCATACATCAGTTGTCAAAGACAAGCGCAAACTATCCACATTTGAAAGTCGTGATCTGTTGCCTTTTGCCTCAGGTATTGATAAAGGTTGTTCAATGATCATGGTCTGCCATAATAAAGTCAGTGCTTTCGACAAGAAAAATCCTGCCTCTGTTTCTTCAAGAGTGATGTCTTATTTACGAGAAACAATGAACTATGAAGGTGTCATTGTGACTGACAGTGTCTCCATGGTAGGGGTGAAAAAGTTTGCTGGCAGCTCTCCTAAAGCAGCTGTTAAAGCTGTAAGTGCAGGAGCTGATATGGTATGTGCTGATAATGGATTTAAAGGCATTAAAAAAGCTTTGGTTAAAGCTGCCAAGGATGGCACAATCAGTGAAGCACAAATCGATGCGTCAGTTTTGCGCATTTTGAACCTGAAACTAGATAAAGGAATTATTGAGTAGGTGAGTGCATGAAACGACGTTTGATCAATGTTATAGTGCTATCATTGATTATGACTTTGCTTTGTGGCTGTTCATCTTCTACTGGTGATGAAAGTTCAATAGGAGGCGGTGGTGGTTATACTGATCCTACGACAGCCACTTCCATTGTCATTTACTATGATGTTAATGAAAATCTTATAGACAACAGTCATAAAAATGGTCCAATTTCACAAATGGCTGAAGAAATCAGTATGCAGATGTATGCTGATACCTTTAGTATCAAAGCTGAACCTCAGTATAGTACTGATGAAGATGAACGCAATAAACAAATAAAAGATGATATTGAACAAGAGACGATCTTTACTTTTGAACGTCAACTTGGCAATATGAATCAATATGACCGTATCTATTTAGGCTTTACCGTTTATCAATCAACAATTCCACAGGCAGTCAACGGTTTTCTTCAATCCTATGATTTAAGTCAGTATGACATTTATGTCTTTTCTATAAGCGATGATGGGGAACCTGGTGGCAGTTTACGTGTCATTCAGGAATTGACTTCAAATCCACTGACAAATGATAATTTGTGTCTTGAATCTGATATCACGGATACCGATATGATTGAAGAAGTTGATAACTGGTTGAAGTCATTACCAAAGAAATCATAAAAAGGCATTGTTCCTGGGTGAACAATGCTTTTCTTATGCGCAAAAAAAGAAGCCCGAAGGCTTCTCTTAGTAGCGTCTATTGAAGATCGCATATTTACGGCTTTCTTCGAAGTACTGATCCATTTCTTTACGTAATGCAGTCCAAAGCTGATTGTCTTTATCACGACCAGCAAAGCCGATTTCTTTCCATTCGCTCATGATTTCTTTCATACGGTTTGTACGTTCGTATGAATAATCACGGTCATATTCACATTTATTGACGATGTCTTTAGCTTCCTGAACAAGAGCACGTTTAGCTTTGTAGTTATCTTCTAATTCATCCTGAATCTTATCATAATAAGCCTGTTTCTTGTTGTAGAAAACCTGCTGATGAGTATTGAATTCATCCCATAATTTCTGGTCATCTTCACCGGCATAGCCAGCTTTTTTCCACTGCGCCATAAGGCTTCTGAATTTAGCTGTACCTTCTTTGAAGTTGTCCATATTTGCAGCTTCCACAGCTTCTTCGATTAACTGTTTTTTCGCATTGAAGGCTTTTTCTAAAGCAGGATGTACATTAGCTTCCCATGCTTCATGTTTTTTCGCGAAGAAGTCATCACATGCAGTTTTGAATTCGTTCCATAAAGCATTGTCATTAGTTTTACCGGCATAACCAATTTCACGCCACTGTTTCTGTAGAGCTTTAACACGGTTTGTGCTGACCTGATTGACATTTTCAGCAAAACCTTTAACTTTTTCGATTAATTCCTGTTTCTTGCTTGCATTTTCCTGCTGATAAGCAGTAACGCTTTCATAGAACTTGTTCATTGGTGTAATGAATTCATTCCACATGACCTGTTCATAAGGAATATGGAGACGTTCAAGAGTCTTCCAGTCTTCCAATAATTTTTTATAAGCCTGCATTGTTTCGCGATAGTCAGTACTGTCTGATAATGCTTTTGACTGTTCGACAAGTTCTGCACGCTGTTTTAATAATGCTGCAACATGATCGCGTTCATCAATCTCAACTTCGCCGCCTTCATAAGGAGCACGTTTATAATAAACGACATAGTAAGACTTGTCATGGATTGCTGTCCACTGACCATAGTTGTCAACACCTTCTGTGATTTCGATTGGTTGATTTTCTTCGTTTCTGGCGCCATATTTAACTTCAACCATAGTTAAAGATGTCGCGTTATCTGTGTACTCTTTTGTGACTGCAAAAGAGTCCCTAAAATCGGGTATGTTCTTTTCTCTTCTCATATGTAACCTCTTTTTTCCAACTAAGAAAACTTTACCACGAAGTAAATGAACTATCAAGAATTACTATTGTTTTCGTAAAAACAAATTAGCATAATGAAAAAAAGCTATCGCTTAGCGATAGCCTTAAATCATAAGTTTATTTATTTCTTTGGTAATTTGAAACTGCTTCTCATAGAAACGATGCGGTTGAAGACCATATGTTCAGCTGTTGAATCTTTTGGATCCAGATTGAAGTAACCTTTACGCACGAACTGGAAAGCATCACCAGGTTTATATGAAGAGAATGTTTCTTCAACATAAGCATCTTCAATGACTGTTAATGAGTTAGGGTTGAGGTTAATTGAACCATCTTCGTTATAAACACCTTTTTCTTCATCAACAAGATTTTCATAAAGACGAACAGTTGCTTTATGACACTGATTAACTGGAACCCAGTGGATCGTACCTTTAACTTTACGGGCGTTGAAACCAGAACCGCTCTTAGTTTCTGGATCATAAGTGCCATGGATGACAGTCACACGACCATTTTCATCCTTTTCGTAACTTGTACATGTAACGAAGTATGCGTTCATTAAGCGAACTTCATTGCCTACGAAGAAACGGAAATATTTCTTTGGAGGGTTTTCCATGAAGTCTTCACGTTCGATCCATAATTCCTTGCTGAAAGGAATCATTCTGGTACCAAGTTCAGGATTTTCAACGTTATTAGTTGCTTCCACATATTCAACCTGTCCTTCAGGATAGTTATCAATGACAAGTTTGATTGGATCTAAGATAGCCATTAAACGAGGCGCCTTTGGCTTTAAATCTTCACGAATGCAGTATTCAAGCATTGGATATTCTACTGACGCATTTGCCTTTGTGACACCAGTTAATTCCATCAACATTTTGATAGATTCAGGTGTGAAGCCACGACGTCTTAAAGCGGCAATTGTGACTAAGCGAGGGTCATCCCAGCCATCGACGATACCATCTTCGACAAGTTTCTTAATATAACGTTTACCAGTGATAACATTTGTTAGATAGAATTTAGCGAATTCAATCTGTTTTGGTGGATTATCATATTCAGCCTCTGTGACAACCCAGTTGTAAAGAGGGCGATGATCTTCGAATTCTAACGTGCAGATTGAATGAGTAATACCTTCAATGGCATCTTCAATTGGATGAGCGAAGTCATACATTGGATAGATACACCATTTATCACCAGTATTGTGATGAGTCATATGAGCAACGCGGTAAAGGACTGGGTCACGCATATTGATATTTGGTGAAGCCATATCGATCTTAGCACGTAAAACATGGCTGCCATCTTCAAATTCACCATTTTTCATACGTTCAAATAAGTCTAAGTTTTCTTCGACTGAACGGTCACGGTATGGAGAATTCTTACCTGGTTCTTTAAGTGTGCCACGATAATTTCTGATTTCTTCAGCTGTCAAATCATCAACATAAGCTTTGCCTTTTTTGATGAGAAGGACTGCTTTTTCATACATTTCATCAAAATAATTTGATGCGTATAAGACACCACCGACGAATTTAGCGCCAAGCCATTCAACGTCTGCTCTGATCGAATCAACGAATTCCATGTCTTCTTTAACTGGATTTGTATCATCAAAACGGAAATGGAAGTCACCATTATATTTTTGCGCTAATCCGTAGTTAAGTAAGATACTCTTGGCATGACCTATATGGAGGTAACCATTAGGTTCAGGAGGGAATCTTGTGACAACTTTTGTATATGTACCATTTTCTAAATCTTCATCAATGATGCGTTCGATGAAGTTTTTACTTGCGTTATTATCCATTTTAAACACTTCCTTTTTCAATTGTTCTTATAATACCAAATTTTTACTTATCAGTCCATATGATATCCAATCAATAGTGTGACAAATAGAAATAGGCGGAAACTAAAAATAGAAAAAAAGTTTCTTGAAAGGGCTTGCATGCTCTGTTACAATGGAAACTAGAAATAGTAAAATAGTTTCCGAGGTAAAGCGTATGGAAGAAAATTTAAAAAATCGAATTTTGCAGGCGACAATCAATGTCTTCTCGCAAAAAGGGATTAAATTCACAATGGATGATATTGCCAAAGAGCTTTCGATGAGTAAAAAAACGATTTATACAGTGTTTGATAAGAAAACATCACTGATGCTTGATATGGTTGATTATTGCTTTGATGCCATCAAGGTAAGCGAAGGTGAGATTATTGAAGATGGGGCCTTATCAACAGTTGAAAAAATCGAAAGAATTCTAGGCGTCATGCCAGAAAGTTATGTTGATCTTGATTTGGCACAATTGTCAATGTTGAGAGATAAATATCCTCAGGTCTATAAGCGTGTTGAACATCGTTTAGAAACCGGTTGGGAAAGCACCATCAATCTGATCAGGCAGGGAATTGATGAAGGAGTCATTCGTGACATTCCAATTCCTTTAGTCAAATTAATGCTTGAATCGACGTTGGAGAGTTTCTTTAAACGTGATGTCTTAACGATGAGTGGATTAACTTATGATGAGGGTTTAAAAACAGTTGTAAATATTATTATCGATGGAATTAAGGTGAGGTAGTGAAATGGATCGATCAAAAGAAATTTATGGTAACAAAATGAGCCGACGCACTTATAAAAGTGCTGTGAAATCAAAAGAAAAATTTACGAAAAAGTTTGGTGATGACAGTGATGTCAACTATCCAATCAAATTGGTTGATAATAAAGTTTTACATGATAGTTTCAATCTGGTTGATGTGACTTTACCGGTTAACTTAACAGGCAGTGATACACCATCAGATGATTTTGATCGTGAAAAAGGTATTATTTTAGGTAATATTCGTATGGGCTTTGGCCATTATCGTATCTCTATAGCGATGGCCTCAGCCGCTCATGCTTTAGGTTATACACCATACTGGATGGATTTAAACAGCTATCCACAGACAACCTGTACTAAAGTCATCAGTGCTCAGAATGATCTCTATTCTATGGGTTCACGTATGTCAAAAGATCCTGTTTTTAATAAGCTTGTCTGGGAACCATTGAACTACGAAGGCTTCCGAGCTTTAAGCTATAATGCCAGTGATCAGAAGAATGCTGAGCTGATGGCAACTGTTTATCGTAATGTGCCTAAAGATATTCCTATTGTAGGCACTCATGTCTGGCCAGCTCAGGCAGCTCTTCATGCCGGTATGAAATATGTCGTCAATGCGATTCCCGATGATTGGCCAATGGCATTACATTTCGCTGAAGGGTCTGTCCATACAGTTCAGTGTCATGGTGCGTATATGGGCTATCGTATTTTAAATGGCATGCAGAAAAAGAAGGTTCTTAAGCCAATGACTGCAAAAGATTTAGTTTATACAGGTCATTATGTCGATCATGAACTTGTTTCTAATATTGAAATTGACTGTCAAAGACGTGTTGAACGTAAACAGAATGGTCAGCCGATGCGCTTCTTGTTGACGATTGGTGGTGCAGGAGCGCAGAAAGATATTTTTAAAGCTATCATTAAACATCTATTACCTTCAATTAAAGACAATAAAGCTGTGCTTTATGTCAATGTCGGTGATTACATTAATGTCTGGAAAGATTTGAAGAAAGAAATCAAGAAGATGATGCCATATGTTACTGAACATTTGGATGACTATGATGAAGCCTGTGCCTTTGCGTCTTCAGCTTTAACTGAAGAAGTGACTGGTATTCATGCGTTCTATCATCAGGATATTTTTGAAGCCGTTTATATCACAAACTTACTGATGCGTAGCTGTGATGTTCTAGTCACAAAGCCAAGTGAACTGTCATTCTATCCAGTTCCAAAATTATTTATTCGCCGTGTTGGTAAGCATGAAATGTGGGGTGCCATCCATTCAGCTGAAATTGGTGATGGCACGCTTGAATGTCGTGATATACCTCATATCTTACAGATGGTTGATCTCTTCATTGAAGATGACGATTTACTCGTTGATATGTGTGACAATATCATTAGAAACAAAGAAATGAAGATTTATGATGGTGCTTATGAGGTCATCAAGATTGCAATGGGTTTAAAGGAGGCAGAAAGTCGTGGATAAGCAATCATTAGGTTTTAAAGAAAAATTCTCTTATGGAATTGGTGCTGTCGGTAAAGACATGGTTTACATGCTGACATCATCTTATGTTTTGTATTATTATCAGGATCTTTTAGGCGTTGATCCTATCGCCATGGGGATTATTCTTCTGATTGCTCGTGTCTTTGATGCTTTGAATGACCCATTCATGGGTGTTATTGTTGCCAAAACTAAGACAAGATGGGGGAAATTCAGACCTTGGTTGTTTAGTGGCACAGTTCTCAATGCTTTGATTTTATATTTATTATTTGCTTGTCCAGGTTCATTACATGGAACAGGTTTAACAGCTTATGCAGGTATCGTATATATCATTTGGGGTGTGACTTACACAATGATGGATATTCCTTACTGGTCAATGATTCCTGCTTTTACTGAATCTGGTCCTGAACGTGAAAGCTTATCAGCTTTAGCACGTACATGTGCTGGTGTAGGCAGTGCTTTAATTTCTGTTGTCACGATGATGTCTGTTCATGCTTTAGGTAAAGGCAATGAAGTAGCAGGTTTTAGATGGTTTACATTAATTATTGCCGTCTTATTCGTGGTCTTTATTACTATGACCTGTATCAATATTAAAGAAACATCAACAGTTGATATGGAAACCGCAACTGTCAGACAGATGCTGTCATCATTATTTAAAAACGATCAGGCTTTAGTTATGGTTGTGACAATTGTTTTAGTAAATATGTCCATTTATATCACCAGCAATCTTGTCATCTATTTCTTTAAATATGACTTTGGTGGTGCTTCATGGTATGGCAGTTATACATTATTCTATACCTTTGGAGGGGCTATGCAGGTTTTATCAATGATGCTCATGTTCCCATTGATGAGACGTTTTATGGATACTATGAAAATCTTCAGAACAGCTCTAATGATGGCTGTCGTTGGCTACATTGTGTTATTAGCTTTGACTTTCACCTCTATGAGCAGTGTCTTTATTCTCTTCGTACCAGCCTTCCTGATCTTTGCCGCTAATGGGTTATTGCTCGTTTTGACAACTATCTTCCTTGCCAATACAGTTGATTATGGTGAGTATAAAAATGGTACTAGAGATGAGTCAGTGATCTTCTCTTTACAAACATTCGTTGTTAAATTGGCAAGTGGTATTGCCGCTTTAGTAGCTTCACTTTGCTTAGCTATTTTCCATTTTGGTGATTCATCTGAAACAGCTGCTGTTGTAACCATGGCAAAGAGCTCAATCATTGGCTTGCGTATGACTATGACAATTATTCCAATGATCGGTTTATTGATTGCGATTGCTTACTTCAATAAACGTTATCTCCTTAATACAGAAAAGATGGATGAAATCACTTCAACTTTAAATGAAAAACATGCAGGAGAAAGTAATGATTAATTATTTTGAGCCTTATTTCAAGCTTGATACCAATCATACAACTTATTGTTTCAAGGTTCTTGAAACTGGACATCTTGAACATCTTCATTATGGCGATTACCTTTTTGGTGAATCAGCTGATGACTTACATCCATTAAGTCGCCAGCGTGCCTTTGGTGTAGGCAACAGTATTGCCTATGATGAAGAACATCAGGAATTGACACTTGAAAATGTATGCCTTGAGTTTGGCACAAAGGGCAAAGGGGATTTACGTGAACCTCTTATTGATGTCACTCTAGCTGATGGCAGTACGACCCGTGACTTTCTTTATGTCAGTCATGTCATCGATGACAGTGAGCCAGATCTAAAAGGAATGCCTGGTAGTTACGGCGATTGTGAACATCTTTGCATCACTTTAAAGGATCAGAACAGTGATTTAGTTTTAAAGCTTCATTATCATGTCTACGCTAAGTATGATGTCATCACTCGTTACAGTGAACTCATCAATGAAGGTGAAGAAGGAGTCATCATCAATCGTCTATTATCGAATCAGATTGATTTTGATCAAACTGGTCTGGTCATGACGACGTTCAATGGCGCCTGGGCTAGAGAAATGATGCGCTATGATCATCACGTCACAAGTGGCAGCCATGTCAATATGTCAACGACAGGTACCTCTTCATCACGCGCTAATCCATTTGTGATGATTTCAAGAACAGAGACAAATGATCATATTGGACGCTGTTATGGTTTTAATTTGATTTACAGTGGTAATCACTATGAAAGTTTTTCCGTTAATGCCTTTGATCAGTCTCGTTTTGTCCAAGGCATCAATCCTGATTTCTTTGCTTATCGCTTAGAAGCTGGTGAAACTTTCATGTCACCAGAAGCTATCATGAGCTATGACAATCATGGCTTTAATGATTTGTCTTCACATTTTCATGCTTTTATCAATGATTGTATTGTACGTGGTTCTTACAAACATAAAGAACGTCCTATTCTGCTTAACAGCTGGGAAGCGGCTTATTTCAATATTGATGAACGCCGATTGCTCCGCTTAGCTCGTAAAGCTAAAGAAGCAGGTATCGAACTGTTTGTCATGGATGATGGCTGGTTTGGTGAACGCAACGATGATACCTCATCACTTGGTGATTGGTATGTCAATGAAAAGAAATTACCTAAAGGTTTAGACGGTATCGCTTCTAAAATCAATGATATGGGTATGGAGTTTGGCTTATGGGTGGAACCAGAAATGGTCAATCCAAATAGTCATCTTTATCGCCAACATCCTGAGTGGATCTTAGGTCATCCAACTCATCATCAGTCGTTAGGACGCCATCAATGTATCCTTGATTTGTGCAATCCAGAAGTTGTTGATTATTTGTTTAAAACAATGAGCAATGTCTTTTCTGCAGCCAATATCTCATATATCAAGTGGGATATGAACCGTAATATCTCTGATTATTATTCACCTTATTTAGATGCTGAACATCAGAGTGAAGTAGGACATCGTTATGTACTTGGTCTCTATAATTTGATGGAACGTCTCACAACTGCCTTCCCATATATTCTTTTCGAAGACTGTGCTTCAGGTGGCAACCGTTTTGACTTGGGTATCCTTTCCTACTTCCCACAGATATGGGCAAGTGATGATACAGATGCAATCTACCGCTTAGAAGCGCAACAGAATTACAGTTATGGCTATCATATTCGCCGTTATACTTAGGAGCA
>JAGBPZ010000109.1 GCA_017633115.1 Erysipelotrichaceae bacterium
GATTCATTCCGCTTACATTTTATCGTCATAAAATTGAATCAAAATTCATCAAATCTTTACTTTACTATTTACCATATGCTGTTTTAGGGGCTTTGACATTCCCTGGTATTTTTACTTCGACACCTCAACTTATAGAATCACTTGTTGGTGGTGCGGTTGCAATCTTCTTCAGTTATAAAGAAAAAGGTCTTGTTTTTGTCGCCATTGTTTCGATTCTGGCAGCTTATGGTGCATATTTGATTCTTGCGGTTTTATAATCTTGCATTTTATAACTGAAAGTATATAATAAGCTTGTAAGCCAGGGGCGCTTTTGCTGAGATAGACAATGTCTGGTCCCTTATGATCTGAACTGGATAATGCCAGCGTAGAGAGTGCAAATAAAGTTGACTTGCTTCCCTGCGTTTTAAATATATGGGAAGTTTTTTATTTGTGGCTGACAACAATGAATGGAGGTATATGTATGTTTAAAGTCAAACTTGACACCAGAGCTGTTGCTTATATAGCTTTGTTTGTCGCTATGCAAATTGTTTTAGAAGCACTATTTAAAGTCATTCCAGGCCAGCCACAGGGTGGGGCAATCACGTTGAGCCTGCTGCCAATATTCCTCGGTGCTTATTTGATGGGACCAGAATATGGCTTGATCATTGGTTTGACGAGTTCACTATTGATGTTTGTTTTAGGTCTTGCGCAGTATTGGGGACCTTGGTCACTTCTTCTTGACTATGTTTTACCAGTAACTGTTTGTGGTGTTGCAGGATTCTTCCCTCATATCAAGGCTGGTAAATTTGAATTTCCAATTGGTATTGTCATTGCGATGATCTTGAAGTATGGTTCACATGTCTTATCAGGTGCCTGGTTATTCGCTGAATATGCACCTGAAGGAATGAATCCATGGATTTATTCTCTTGCTTATAATTTCTTCTATAACTTCTGGACAATGGTTGTAACCATTATTGTCTTTATGCTGATTTATCCACGTTTAAAAAAAGCTATCATCTTTATAAAAAAATAGAAAAAATGATGAAAAGAAAGGAACATTCAAGGGCAATCTTAATGTTCCTTTTTACCTTTTCATATCAATAAAAATTGTGTATAATACCACTTATGAAAGAAGGCATATTATGGAATCGCTGGTGAATAAAGATTTATATATACATTGTTACAAGCATGATGGTAAACCTCATCGCACCTGGCAGAAATGTCATGTATTAGAAGAGACAGACCGTCATTTTATTGTGATTAATGACCACGCACTGGTAACCGAAGCTGATGGCCGACGCTGGTATACACGTGAACCAGCAATTTGGTATTTCCCAAAAGACAGCTGGTACAATGTCATTTGCATGATTCGTAAGACAGGTGTCTACTATTATTGTAATATCGCCTCACCAACACTATATGATGGTGAAGCACTTAAATATATTGATTATGACCTGGACCTTAAAGTCTTTCCTGATTACCATTATAAAGTTCTTGATGAAGGTGAATACGCTTTACATAAACGTCAGTATCACTATACGCAGGAACTTGATGAAATCTTTCAGATTCAGCTCGACATTTTGATTAAGATGGCAAGTGATCAGGATGGTCCATTCAGACCAGGATTTGCTGAAAAGTGGTATGGCATTTATCAAAAACAAGTAGGGGAAGGTGAGATTCAATGATAATCAAAGGCAGTCAGTCAATGATTGATTTTGGCGCTAAACTTGGTGCAGAACTTTTTCCTAATGCAGTCATCACGTTAAATGGTGAACTTGGCGCTGGTAAGACGACCTTGACCAAAGGAATCGGTCAGGGTTTAGGCGTTAAGAAAATTATCAGCTCACCGACTTTTACAATCGTGAAGATTTATACTGGCAAACTCATGCTTTATCATTTTGATGCCTATCGTTTAGAAGGCAGTGATGAAGATCTTGGCTTTGAAGACATGTTTGAAGATGGTGGTGTCAGTGTCATTGAATGGCCTGAATTCATCGATGATATTATTCCTGCCCAACATCTTGATATCACCATTCATAAAATTGATGATGAAACCCGTGAAGTGGTCTTAACGCCTTATGGAAATCAATATGATGAACTGGTAAGGAGGATTGGCAATGATTAAAATGGTTATGGATACATCCAATGTTTATTTAGCCGTAGGCCTGTATCAGGATGATCAATGTCTTGGTAAAGTTCAGGAATATGGCAGCCGTCGTCAGTCAGAACAGGCAATCCCACAAATGGCGCGTTTGCTTGAAGACAATGGCCTATCACTTATGGATGTTGAAGAAATGATTGTTACTGCTGGTCCTGGTTCTTACACTGGTGAACGTGTCGCTATGACCATCGCGAAAACATTGGCAGCTATCTCTGATGTGACAATAAAAGTCGTCTCTTCATTGGCAGCCTATGCTGGTTTAGACAAAGCAATCGTTATTCTTGATGCCCGTTCTAAGAAGCTATTTATGGGTATTTATGATCAGGGAAAGGCAATTGTTGAAGATCAAATGATTTTGGTTGAAGATTTAGACAACTGGCGTCAACAGTATCCGGACTATGTTCTTAAGGGACAAACCGATGTCATAGGTGAAGAGCTTAAAGAGGTTGACCTTTGTCAAAATATTCTGGCATTATCTGATTTAACCGAAAAATGTCTGGAACCTGATTTATTGGTACCTGCCTATATTAAAAAAGTTGAGGCTAAAAAGATATGGCAATAAGGTCGATGAACATCAAAGACCTGCAGCAAGTCATTGTAATCGAACAATCGCTTTTTGGCACACCCTGGGGTTATGAGGATTTTCTTTATGAATTAAAGGTGAATCCCTATGGTCATTTATATGTCTATGAATTAGATGGACAGATCATTGGTTTTATCGGGATGTGGTTTATCTATGAAGATGCGACGATTACAACGCTTGGTGTTGCGAAAGAGTTTCAGCGCCGAGGTTATGCTAAAGAATTAATGGATTACGCAATCAAGCGTAGTGAAGAAGCGGGCTGTGAAAAATGTACCCTGGAAGTACGTGTGTCTAATGTGCCTGCCATCAAGTTATATGAATCGTATGGTTTTAAGATTGTAGCGATTCGCAAGAATTATTATACTGATACGCATGAAGATGCTTATTTAATGTTGAAAGGACGTGAGGACATTGGCAACGATATTAGCGATTGAATCAAGCTGTGATGAGATGAGTGTCGCTATTTTACGTGACCGTCATGAGCTTCTCAGTCATGTTATTGCATCACAAATTGATATTCACAAACAATATGGTGGTGTCGTTCCCGAAATCGCCAGCCGTAAACATGTTGAATGTGTCAGTGTCGTGCTGAAGGAAGCATTACGTGATGCCCAAATCGATTTAAAAGATATTGATGCAATTGCCGTCACCAAAGGACCAGGTCTGGTAGGATCGCTCCATGTTGGTATGCAGGAAGCAAAAACATTGGCATTGGCACTCAATAAACCTTTGATTGGTGTTCACCACATCGCAGGTCATATCTATGCAAATGCGATTGAGAGCACTATCAATTATCCATGTCTGGCTTTAGTAGTCTCTGGTGGTCATACTGAACTGGTTTTAATGGAAGACGAATTCCAGTTTGAAGTTATTGGAACGACATTCGATGATGCTATTGGAGAAGCTTACGATAAAGTTGGGCGTGTACTCAATCTGCCTTATCCTGGTGGTGTCGCTGTTGATAAATTAGCCAATATTGGCATTCCTCGTTACCAGTTGCCTAAACCGCTTAATGATGGCAGTTATAATTTCAGTTTCAGTGGCTTAAAGAGTGCTGTCATCAACCTGGTTCACAACACGCGACAGCGTGGTGATGACATCATTCCCGAAGATCTTGCATGTTCATTCCAAAATGTAGCGATGGATACGATTGTTGATAAAACATTAAAAGCAGCACATGATTACAATGTCAAAATGGTCATTGTTGCTGGTGGTGTCAGTGCAAATAGCGGTCTGCGTGCGAAGATGAAAGATGCGGATATTCCAGTCGTTTTCCCACCGATGAAATATTGTACGGATAATGCAGCTATGATTGCTGCTGCAGCTTCAATCATGTATGATCA
>JAGBPZ010000110.1 GCA_017633115.1 Erysipelotrichaceae bacterium
GCATTTGTATTCCTTTACATCTGCCATAGAAATCACCGCCTCTTTGTAATTATTTCTTTCAAATCATGTATATTAGTGTGATACGTCGATTTGCCTTTAAATAAAGTATATGCGCAACAACTGCTTCAAAGCTGTTGCTTAATACACACGAATTATAACATATGAAAACTTCAAAGTCAAGTATATTTGAAACGAGGCAACTTCCGAACGTGAGCTGTTACTTATTATAACACTTCAATAGTTTCAAATGGCGATAATGGTTTTCAACTGATTTTATTGTAAATGGTAAAATAAGAATGTAGGGAAAATGGCATATAAGTATGTCGGAAAAACTACATTCTTATTTTTTCTTTTTTTCAGAAATATGATATACTTCTATCTGTAGGAGGTATATCATTATGAATTATCAAAACAGAGTTGATCAACTAAAAGGAGATCTCATGATATTTAAAGCATTGAAGTCAAAGCCTAATTTCGCAGCTCTCGGGCGAGAATATGGTATGGATTGGAGAACGGTTAAGAAGTATTATGCCGGTTATGAAGGGAAACCTAAAAACAGGAGAAAAAGGAGCAGACTGGATAAATATCGCGATGAGATAATAGATAAGCTAAAAATAAATCGTGCAAAGATTTCAGCTGTATATGATTTCCTGATCAAGAAATATGGCGTAAAGCGAATTGGAACATATGCGAATTTACGTAAATACATCAGGAAGAACAAACTTATTCCTAAGAATGTAACAGGAGGGCACCCTCGATATGAGAAAGCCCCCGGTGAACAGGCACAGGTAGACTGGAAGGAAGATATTACTCTTGTGAGCAAATATGGCGAAGTATTTAATGTCAACGTGCTTCATGTGGTTCTTAAGTATTCCAGATTCAGTCATCTTGAATTATCACTGCATAAGAGTTTTGATGATGTTGCTCGTGGACTTATTAATAGTTTCAGACACTTTGGAGGCGTCCCGAAAGAATGTCTCTTCGATAATATGTCTACGGTAGCAAATGTGAATGCAAAGCCTAAGAAACCCACTGATGCAATCAGTAGAATGGCTAAGGACTTTGGATTTGAAGTAAAGCTCTGTGGTGTACGTAAGCCTTACACTAAAGGATGCGTAGAGGCTAAGAACAAGATCATTGACTGGATCCGTATGTACAATGGAGAGTTTGAAACATTCGAAGACCTGACAGCCATAATTGAAGAAATCAGCACTTCAATGAATACACGGCTCAATCAGGAAACACAGATGTCGCCAACCGCTCTCTATTACAAAGAAAAAAAGTATCTGCTGCCCCTACCTAGTAATAACATCATTGACACCTACCTTACTCCACATAAGTACAAAGTGTCATCTGAAGGACTGATAAGATACAAGAACAGCAGATACTCTGTCGATAAGAAGCTCATCGATGAGGAAGTTACTGTAGACGTCTTCAACAACAAGCTCCATATATATTATACAGGAAAATTGGTCGCTTGTCACGTAATTTCTGAAAATCCTTTAAATTACAAGAAAGAACATTATGAAGAGCTTCTCAAAGGCAAAGTAAAAGACGCTGACATAGAGTCAGTTGCTGCTCAAAATCTTAAAATGATGGACAATCTGCTGAATATGAGAAAATCTAGTATAACGGAGGATGAAGCAATGCTTTCAAGCGATGGATTAATAGCCTACATCAATCAAAGCGAATACGGCAAATGGGTAATAAACTATTATGCAGCCCTTTCTGCTGAAGAAAAAACTGTATTTATTAAAGGGATGAATGAGGTTCTGCCATATGTGGCGAACAGGGATAAGTTCATTTCTTCTATCAAGTATTCTATGAAACAGGACTTTTGCCAGAAAATAGCTCTGGACTGCTGGCTGAACGATTCGATGGCATTAAGTGATGAAGAAACTATTCTTTCCCAGGAAGGGTTCAGGATCATTGGAGAAAAATACAGTAAAGAAATCACCGAATTCCATCAGGACATGGCTAACCATGCAAACGAAAACAATCAAACTGAAGATAATAATGATTATCTGCTGCTTGATCTTCCACTAACTGAAGAAGAAATAGCACAGCTGTTATGATAAATTGAGCTTTAATCAAAGGAGAACCAATAATATGGATAATTACAACATTTTGATGAATAACCTAGATGAATTGAATTTAAAGCGCTTTAAGGACAATCTGGATACATATCTTGATATGATAGCGACCGGAACAAAGACTGCTCTGGATTCATTGTATGAACTGACCCAAATGGAAATGGATTTCAGGAAAGAACAAGCAATAACCGGATGCGTTAAAGTTGCTAATTTCCCTTATCTGAAAGAAATAAACGAATTTGATTTCAGCTTTCAGCCGTCACTGGACAAAAAGCTTATCATGGATCTGATGACATTAAGATTCCTTGAAAAGGCAGAAAACATAATATTCTGCGGAACTCCCGGAGTCGGTAAAACAAATCTGGCAGTATCAATAGGTATCGAAGCTGCCAAACGTAGGCACTGTGTCTACTTCATTTCTTTTCAGGATCTGATATCACAATTAAAGAAGGCATCCAATGAGAACAGACTTGAAGCAAGAATCAAGTTCTTCTGCCGTTACAAACTTCTGATAATAGATGAACTGGGTTATCAGAAAATGGACGTAGATTCGGCAAATCTCTTTTTCAATCTGATTGCGAAAAGATATGAGAAACTATCAACGATCATAACAACGAATAGTCCTTTTTCAAAGTGGGCTGATATTTTTCAGGAACCTGTATTGACTAATGCACTGCTAGACCGATTGCTTCATCATTGTACAGTTGTCAATATCAATGGTCCTTCTTACAGGCTAAAAGATCAGATGCAGTTCCTTTCTGAGGATAACTGAACCAACATGTTAGTTCTTTTAGAATCTTAAAAATCAACTATAATAATGTCGGTTTTCATACATTATTATAGTTTCAAAAAGCTACATTATTATATTGACATTTGCACCACTTAAGGTTAAGTTTGTGAGTATCCGTTCATAAATAATTTACGATTTGTGCCGCACATTTTTTTCAAATGATACGTTAAATAATAA
>JAGBPZ010000111.1 GCA_017633115.1 Erysipelotrichaceae bacterium
ACGCTGTGAATCAATTGATGAACGGTAGAAAATCGTGATGGCAATACCATTTTCGTTCGTCCTGACTGTTCCGATATTAGATGAATAGATTGGGAAATCTCTAATAATGCGGGAATACATAAAGCAGCCATTAGGCATGACATAGAGATAATCGATGAGTTTCTGTGAATCTTCAAGAGTCATAACTGATGCTAAATCAGCTGTCTTTAACACAATATTCATACCAGGATCAGTATTTTCATATTCGATTTCAATATCGTCAATCATTTGCTGGATGATGATTTCAGCGTCTTCATTATCACATGTAAATGAGACAGTGCCACTTCCTGGAATGACATTATCAGCTGAACCGGCATTAAAGCTGCTGATTTGAACATTATCTAAGGCATTGAGAATACGAACTAATACTTTGATCGCATTAGCACGTTCTTGATGGATATCTGCACTTGAATGACCACTGAGTAATCCATCAATTGATAATGCATAGCCTGATTGAGAAGTTGTTGTATAAGTCACATCCTTATGAATGTCAATGACACGACCACCTAAAGCCGATGTGCAGCATACGCCAAAATCGGTTTCGTCTAATGAAATCAAACGTTTACCATGAATGTTGTGCCAATCTAATGCAACGGCACCATTGAGACCAACTTCTTCCTGAGTCGTAAAGATACATTCAAGAGCAGGATGAGGAATGTCTTCGTCAAGGATGGCAAGCATATAAGCTACTGCTACACCATCATCACCACCAAGAGTTGTACCTTTAGCTTTTAACCAACCATCTTCCACATAAAGATCTAAAGGATCGGTTTCAAAATTGTGAGTACTTTCTGGCACTTTAGAAGGTACCATATCCATATGCCCCTGAAGAATGACGACGTCATGCTCTTCATAACCAGGCGTTGCATCAGCATAAATGATGATATTATTTAGGGCATCTCTGATATAGCGTAAGCCACGTTCTTTAGCAAAGTTTTCCACGTAATTCGCAATCTTATCCTCATGAAATGATGGATGAGGAATGCCACAAATGGTTTCAAAATAATAATTAGCTTTAATATCTGTATTGAGTAATGACATAATTAAGTCCTCCATTTACTTATTCATTATAGCTAATATAGCCTTTTGAGGCAAAAGAAAAGAAGGTCATGACGACCTTCTCTTTTAATGATTAGAGTTCTTCACCGTTTGTAGCGATGACGTTCTTGTACCAATAGAAGCTCTTCTTCTTGCCTCTTGACATATCGCCTTCGCCCTTGTTGTTGTAGTTGACAAAGATGAAGCCATAACGTTTATCATATTCACCTGTAGAAGCTGATACGATATCGATTGGAGCCCACATAGTGTAACCTAATAAATCAACACCATCGTAAGTAACTGCATCTCTCATAGCTTTGATATGAGCAGCTAAGTAATCGATACGATAAGAGTCATCGATTGTGCCATCTTCTTCAACCTTATCATAAGCACCGAAGCCGTTTTCAACGATCATCATTGGTAATTCATAACGGTCATTGAACCAGTTCAAGCACCATCTTAAACCAACAGGGTCAATCTGCCAGCCCCAGTCAGAAGCTTTCAGATAAGTATTTCTTACATAGTCTTCTTCTGAGAAGTCATAAGTGTCACCGAAACGTCCAGTGAACTTAGTTGCGAATGACATGTAGTAAGAGAAGCCGATATAGTCAACGCAGCCTTCAGCTAAGATTTCAGCATCGCCTTCTTTAATGAAGTCATAGCCTTTACGTTCAAACTTCTTCAGCATGTTGATTGGATAATGACCTTTTGCATGAACATGAACATAGTAATATTTCTGTGTCATTGCTTTCTGTGCATTTAAGACATCATGTGGATCTGGTGATGCAGGATAAACACCATTCATACCGATCATACAACCGATTTTAGCATCAGGATCGATTTCATGACATGCTTTAATTGCTAATGCAGAAGCAAGCAGTTCGTTATGAGCTGATTCATACATCATTGCTTCAAGATCATCGCCTTCTTTAACTAAGACAGCACCTTCCTGAGCAAGATGATGAGCACCCATTTTACGCCATTCAGCCTGGTTGTTGATTTCATTGAAAGTCATCCAATATTTAACTTTGCCTTTATAACGTTTGAAGCAAGTAGATGCATAACGAACAAAGAAATCAATACAACGACGATCCATGAAGCCATTGTATTTATCAGCTAAACCATAAGGCATTTCAAAATGAGATAATGTAATGACAGGTTCGATACCTAATTCTCTCATCTTATCAAACATATCATCATAGAATTTTAAGCCAGCTTCATTAGGTTCTTCTTCATCACCATTAGGGAAAATACGTGTCCAAGCGATTGAAGTTCTGAATGCTTTGAAGCCCATTTCAGCACATAATTCTAAGTCTTCTGCATAATGATGATAGAAGTCGATACCTAAGTGGTTAGGATATACTTCACCTTCTAATACGCCTCTAGTGATACGTCTTGGTGTTTTGACGTCACCAGCTGTCATTACGTCAGCGATTGATGGACCTTTGCCATCAACGTCCCAGGCACCTTCAGCCTGATGAGCAGCAATTGCGCCACCCCAAAGAAAATCTTTTCTAAAACCCATACTCTTTCTCCTTTTTTAATAGTTTTATTCTATCTATTATTGTAGCACAAATTTGTAAACAATATGTGAATTTATTAGAATATAAAAAATCATTCTGTTTAAATTTGCAACAGAATGATTAATCTTTACGCATCTAAGTCGCCGCCCATATGTTCTAAAGAATCGATAGTGATTTGACAGCCTGGCTCAACATGCATCATAACGAATTTCATGATGTTTTCAGGTATACCAACGCATCCTCCAGTATAGGTACGGTTGACACGGAAGCAATGTAGGAAGAAAGCAAAACCATTTTCTTCAACACATTCAGCATTATAGCCCATGTTCAATACATACTGATAAGCATAATCGAAATCAGCAATATGTTCACTGTTTTCTGTATCAAGTTCAGGGACATCCTTAATGTTGACGAGTTCGTTAAAATGCATACCTTCACGGCCATCACCTGACCAGTAATAGTTATCATCAACTTGTGTATACTCAAATGCACATCCTGGATCAGCGGCCAAACCAAAGGCTTTATCAATTGTGAAAGTACCTACAGGTGTATAACAATCATTGATATTGGCTTTACCAAGACCATCAAGGCCAATAAAAGCAGGTGAGGCAATAATCTGTTGCCAGTTACCTTCTGAATCCCTTTCATGCATTGTGAAATAAGCTGTTGTTTTATCAACACCAGCAACAACAATCAGTTGTTTCAGTTCCTCATCCTGTGCCGCTTCCAGTTTAGTGACCCACTCAGGAGAAGGACGAACTGCCTGGGTTGAAAAATATAAATCATTCGCAGGAGTATTCGTACATCCTGTTATTACAAACAGTGCCAATAAAAGCGTTAATAGTTTTATAATTTTCGTTTTCATAATAATATCTCACACTTTTTAATAAATTGAGAAAAAAAGAACAGCCCGTAGGCTGTTCTG
>JAGBPZ010000112.1 GCA_017633115.1 Erysipelotrichaceae bacterium
AATGATGACTTTCATCAGCGCAATGCGTGAAGCACTGTTAGTGGCACAAAAAGAAGGCGTTGCGATTACTGAAGATGACCTCAATGGTTATGTTGAATTGATGAGTACTTTATCACCTGATAATATGCCATCAATGGCTCAGGACCGCATTAATCACAATCCATCGGAGGTTGAATTATTCAGTGGAACTGTCATTGCGTTAGGTAAAAAGCATCATCTCTATGTCCCTGTCAATGAATATCTCTATCGTCGTGTCAAAGAAATAGAGGCTACTTATTAAGATGAAGAATACCTTATACAAAGAAGCCTTTAAGCGGACACTGCCGGTTTTATCGGGTTATATCGTCCTTGGTATGGGTTATGGAATATTGATGGCGAAAAACAATTTTGATCTTGTCTGGACATTGTCTTACGGTTTATTGACCTATGCTGGTTCGATGCAGTTTGTAGCCATCAATTTGATGAAATCTTCAGCCCATTTGCTCACTGTCTTTATAACGACCTTAATGGTCAATCTGCGTCATTTCCTCTATGGTTTATCGATGGTTGATCATTATAAAGATGCCGGCAGATACAAACCTTATTTGATCTTTGGTTTAACTGATGAGACTTATTCATTAGTAGTTACCTGGGATTCTCCTGAAGGCGTGGACCCTTATAAGTTCGCTTTTGTGATGACTTTGTTTAATCAGATCTATTGGGTTACGGGAGGTATCATTGGCGCAATCTTGGGCTCGGCTCTGACCTTTAATACAGCTGGTATTGATTTTGCGATGACGGCCTTATTTATCACTGTCGCCGTGGAGCAGTGGTGTGCCACTAAAAATCACCTGCCAGCACTTTTAGGACTCTTGGGAACGGTGATTTGTCTGGCACTATTTGGTGGCAGTCAGTTCCTTATTCCTGCAATGGTCCTGATGGTAAGTGCTTTAACCTTACTTCGTCCTTATGTTGATTCTAAAGATGAGGAGGGCGAGCAGCATGCATAATATTTTGATATTGATCGTTGCCTCAGCTACTACATTGTTAATTAGAGCTTTGCCTTTCATGCTTTTTGGCAATGGTGAAAAAACATCACCTTATATTCTCTATTTAGGTGATGTTCTGCCTTCGGCAATCATGATGATGTTGATTGTTTATTGCCTCAAAGATACCAATATCATGGTCCTGAGTGAAACCTTACCTGCTTTGATTGCAGTCATGGTCACGGCAGGCTTACAATTTGTGAAACACAATACTTTACTCAGTATTGTGACAGGAACGATTTGTTATATGGTTTTAATACAATTAGTTTTTATTTAAGGGAGTCTGACAATGAATGTAGAAATAATTAATGTCGGTACAGAACTGCTGCTTGGCGAAATTGTCAACACCAATGCAGCAGCTTTAGAAAAGATGTGTAAGAATCTTGGCTTTAATGTCTATTATCAATGTGTCGTCGGTGACAATCCTGATCGTTTGCGTGCTATGCTTAAAGTTGCCTTTGAACGTGGTGCAGACTGTGTGATGACAACGGGTGGTCTTGGTCCAACCCAGGATGATCTGACCAAAGAAATCTCCGCAGAGTATCTTGGGCTGCCACTTGTCTATAACGAAGCTGAAGCACAAAAAGTCTATGATAAATGCAGCTTCCTTATTGGTGATGGCTTGATTACTGAAAATAACTTCAAACAGGCTTATTATCCTGCAGATGCTTATATTCTTGAAAATCCCAGTGGTACGGCTAATGGCTGTGTAATGCGCAAAGGCAAGCAAATGATTATCAATTTGCCTGGTCCACCTAAAGAACTTAATTGTGTCATTGAACGTTCACTGATTCCTTATCTGGAACAGTTCCGTGAAGAACAGCTCTTTACCTGTGATATCATCACCATGGGACTTGGTGAAAGTAAAGTCGATACTTTATTGCGAGACTTAGAAGAAAATCAGAGTGATGTCACTTTAGCTATGTATGCCGGAGAAGGCCGAGTTCGTATTCGCCTGGGCTGTCATGCTTTATCACAGGATGAAGCTGATGAGAAGATGGCACCTTTAAAAGCGATCGTTGAAGAACGTCTAAAAGAGTATATTATCAAGGAAGGTCATATTTCTGATGCTTTAGCTAATATCATGGTACCAGTTCGTTTTACTGGTGATTTAGAGGTACCCGAATGGTTTATCCCTTATCTTGACGATGAAGCAAAGCTCATCATCGCTACGAAAGTGACCCATAAGGAACTTGGTGATGTCATCGAAGTCAGCTATGGTGAAAGGGAACCGATCAAAATTATGACCTTAATGGATTATCATCAGTCATGGAACTGGCTTTGTGCCCGTATTATGTTGAATCTCTATCTTTACCTTCAGGGTCGAGAATCCCATGTGTTATAGGTGATACTTATGTGTGGTCGTTATTATATTGATTTAGGAGCCTTCCGCCTGTTAGGGCAGCGTTATGATCAGGAAGAGACCTTAAAGGCTGTTAATGCGGGAGATGTTCATCCTGGCGATGATGCTTTGATTATCATGCAGGGCATCCAGGGTCCACAATTAACGCTTATGAACTGGGGTCTGCCTTTAGGAAAGCGATTGTTGATCAACGTTCGCAGTGAATCAGTATTGGAAAAGGATTTCTTTCATCAAATGATTCACCACCAGCGTTGTGTCATCCCCGCACGCAAATTTTATGAATGGACAGCGGATAAACAAAAAGTAACCTTTTCTCTGCCACGACAAAAGATGATGTATATGGCTGGCGTCTATGATGATCATGATGGTCAGCCTCGTTACATGATTATGACAACAGCCGCTAATGACAGTGTCAAAAATGTTCATCATCGTATGCCAGTCTTGATTGATGGCAGTGATGTGGGTCGTTATCTTGAAGATGGCGATGGTTTTATCGATGTCATGCATAAATCCATGCCATCACTTAAATCAACCGAATACAGTGTGCAGATGCGTTTGCCACTATAAAAAAAGATACTTCCAGAAGTATCTTTTTTAGATGATATGAAAATGTTCAAGGGCTTTATAAAGACCATCATGATCGATGTCATCAGTGACGTAGTCGGCATGCGCAATTAACTGTGGGGCACTGTTGCCCATGGCAACACTAATACCCACAATATCAAGCATGGAAATATCGTTGTCACCATCACCAAATGCCATGGTTTCTGATAAATCAACATGATAGTAATCACAGGTCCTTTGAATGCCATAATCTTTACCGCCAGTTGCAGGAAGGAAATCTAACCCATACTCATGCCATCTGGTGGCTTTGACATCATGGATCTGCGCTAAGATTGATTGGGATTTGTCTTCGCTGACATAAGGGATGATTTGATAAATCGGTTCTTCTGCCATTGCCTTTAAATCACCAAGAGGTGGTAATGAAGTATGAATCGCTTTTTGAGCATGTTTGACCCAATCGTCATGGTAATTGATGATCATTTCTTTGGCACTGACGAACATACAAGGGAAGGGCTCCTCATCAAGCATTGTTAAAATGGTGTTGATAACTGATGGATCAAAAGGCAAGGCATCATAGACACCTTCATCATTGTAACAATATTGACCATTTAAAGTGATCCATCCTGTTAAAGGTAAGTCATTAAGCTGTGTCAATTCCTGGATTTCGGTGATATGGCGTCCCGTTGCGGCAAAGGTATAAATGCCTTTGTCTTTAAGCATTGTGAGAGCTTTAAAAGTTGAGGCAGGAACCTGATTGGTCTTATGCGACAACAATGTGCCATCAATATCGAAGAAAATTGCTTTGATCATGCGTGGTCAACTCCTTGGCGCTATTTTATCATTTTGTTACTTTGGTGTATAGAGATGTTTTTTTGATGCAACATAGAAAAATGAGATAGACAAGCCATTGAATTATTAATTCAACTTAGCGGTATTTGGTAAATAAATACCGAAATAGAAGTGGTTTTGTGGTATGATGACGTCATATAGGGGAGGAATATAAGCAATGAAACAATTATTGTTTTTTGATATCGATGGGACCTTGCTTGACAATGATACTCATCTAGTACCTCAAAGTGCCCTTGATGCCCTTGAAACAGCGAAGCAGAAAGGCCACGAGCTTTATTTCTGTACTGGACGCAGCTGGGGCATGCGTGATGAATTAAACTATATGGGCATCGACAGTGCCGTCATTTGTAATGGCGCTGGTATCGTTCACCATGGAGATGTATTATATGTTGATTCTATAGATCAGGATGTTGCTCTGGCAACTTTAAAGAAAATCGATGAACTTGGTGGCGGTTTTCAAGCGCTCACCTGGAAATATGGTTATCAGAATGATAAATGCCATGAAGGCTTTACCCGTGTCTTTAAACTGCGCTGGCCAGATACGCCAGTTCAGGAGACCTTTGATCAAAAAGGCATGCACTATTGGCATGAATATACTGGAGATCCAATTCTCAAAATTGATTATACCTTTGACACGAAGGAACAGACAGATGCTTTTTTAGATAGTCTTGATCCATCAATTGAGTATATTGCGATGTTGAGTTATCTTCCAGGAGAAAAAGGCTTTTATGGGGAAATGATGCACCGTGGTGCCAATAAAGGCACAGGTGTCCGTAAAGTCTGTGAAATCCTTGATATTCCGATCGAACAGACCGTTGGCTTTGGTGATTCACTGAATGATGAGCCAATGTTGAATGCCTGTCATACAAGTGTCGTTATGGGCAATGGTATGGATGAATTAAAGGCTAAAGCAGATTTCATTACTAAAGCGACTTATGAAGATGGCATTGCTTATGCCATGAAAACTCTCGATATCATTTAAAAGGCGTCTACGTGATGCCTTTTTTTAGTAATCATATGATTTGCATCACCATCTTAATTTTTGATATGTTGAAGAAGATAGGAGGTGTTGATAATGATTTTAGCTGGATTATTGATTCCTTTTGCCGGTACTCTTCTTGGTTCGGCAATGGTCTTTCTTATGAAAGATGAGATGAATAAACAATTAGAACGTATTCTTTTAGGTTTTGCAGGTGGGGTCATGATAGCAGCCTCTGTCTGGTCACTGATTTTACCATCATTGGAAATGGCTGAAGAAAGTGGTATGGGTAAGCTGTCAATCATTCCGGCAGTCGTTGGCTTCATGCTTGGAGTAGGATTGCTGCTTGTGATTGATGCCTTGGTACCCCACTTACATTTAAATGATGATCATCCTGAAGGTTTAAAAAGTTCACTGCAGAAAACCACGATGATGATGCTCGCGGTGACCATCCACAATATCCCTGAAGGTATGGCTGTAGGTGTCGTACTCGCTGGTGTAGCTAGTGGCAGTTCTTATATGACGATGGCCGGGGCACTGGCATTATCTCTAGGTATTGCGATTCAGAACTTTCCTGAAGGTGCTATCATCTCCATGCCATTAAGTACTTCCGGATCGCATAAGGTTAAAGCCTTTTTGTTGGGGACACTTTCAGGTATCGTTGAGCCAATAGGCGCTTTATTGATGATTGGCTTATCGCATTATCTTTTACCACTCATGCCTTATTTATTATCGTTTGCGGCTGGTGCCATGGTCTATGTCGTCGTCGAAGAACTGATTCCCGAAGCCAATGCGGGCGATCATTCCAATATTGCGACGATTGGTTTTGCGATTGGCTTTATCATCATGATGATTCTTGACTATACATTAGGATAATGTAGGAAATTATGTGAATTCATTCATTGTTCATGTTTAAGACATAAAAAATATATTATAATGAGCCATAGGGAGTGAAACTTATGGCTCAAACTATTTATGGGACTTATTTTTATCAAATGACGATAGTCCTGGATCAGCTGGTCCATCAGATCAATGCTTATAGTGCACCATATGCTGATAGTGACCGCAAATTATTTGAACACCTGACATCACGCATCAAAAGTGATGAATCAATGCGTGCGAAAATTGTCCGTAAAGGTCTTGAAGTAACATCATATAATGCGCTTGTGGGTGTTAAAGATGGTATCGGCATTCGTATCGTCTGTAGTTTTGTGGAAGATGTCTATACGAATATCGACTATATCAGACAATTAAAAAATGTCCGCATCATTAGAGAAAAGGATTATATCAAACATCCAAAGTCCAATGGCTATCGCAGCTATCATATGATCGTTGAGGTGGAGACACCTTTTTCTGATATCACTGGTGCTGTACCAGGCCATTATTATGCAGAAATCCAGTTGCGTACGATTGCGATGGATACCTGGGCTGCCCTGGAACATCAGCTTAAATACAAGAAGACGATTACCAATACCCATCTGATTGAAAAAGAATTGAAACGCTGTGCCGATGAACTGGCATCATGTGATATTTCTTTACAGACGATCCGTCATCTCATTAACGAGGAGAAACCATTATGAAACTATTACTAGCTGAAGATGAAGTCGGCATGTCACGTGCTGTCACTGCTATTTTGACCCATAATGGCTATGAAGTTGATGTGGTTTTTGATGGTCAGGAAGCCCTTGATAAAGCGTATACGTATGCTTATGACTGCATGATTATTGATATCATGATGCCTAAACTTGATGGTTTGACAGTCTTAAAGCGTCTTCGCAGCAACGGTAATGTCACCC
>JAGBPZ010000113.1 GCA_017633115.1 Erysipelotrichaceae bacterium
ACAATGAGAGATATGGACTTCATCATTGATACAATAAGCTAAAACAATAGTTGTGCCCATACCTTCAAAATCGGGATTAAGGATACTTTCTCGTTTGATTGCCTGATTGGTATTTTCAATAAGGCAATGCAGCCATGATTTGACTGATTCCTCATTCACAAAATCGCCATGATCAAATATATGTGAAGTCAAATAATCACAGGCCATGTTTGATGCTACTTCACCAGCACGGTGACCACCCATACCATCACAAACGATTGCGAGCCATTCATCACCATTGACTGCATATGCAGCTCGGTCCTGATTGACCTTACGCATCTGGCCCACATCAGTTTTTGCGACTATGTTCATCTGCCCTCACCTCCTGATCTTTTCGCACGCAGTTGTCCACATGCGCCATCAATGTCACTGCCATGTTCTTTTCGCAATGTACAGTTGATGTGCAATCTTAATAATTCATCCTTGAATTGTTGTATCTTTTCATCTGATGTTTTGGAATATCCTAACTCGTTGACCGCATTATACGGAATCAGATTGACATAAGCGTTCAACCCTCGCAAATAATGCGCCAGTTGGCGAGCATATTTCACATCATCATTGACATCTTTAAGCAATATATATTCCAAGGTCACACGACGATTTGTCGCTTTAATATAGTGTGCCATAGCTTCACGTAGTCTATCCATAGGATAAGCCTTGTTGATTGGCATTAATTCATTACGCACTTCATCATTTGATGCATGTAAGGAAATAGCGAGATTGATTTGTAATGACTCATCTTCGAGTCTTCTGATGCCTTCTACTAGACCACATGTTGAAACAGTGATATGACGAGCTCCTATAGCAAGACCTTTAGGCTCATTAATGGTGTGAACAAAATTCATCACTTCATCATAATTATCAAAAGGTTCTCCAGTTCCCATAATGACAACATGGGAGATACGTTCTCCTGTATCTTGAGCAACGGTCAATACCTGTCGCATCAGTTCATGAGAAGCAAGATTGCGTTGCTTTTTTAGAAGTCCGCTCGCACAAAAACGACAGCCCATGTTACAACCAAGCTGGCTTGTGACGCATAGGCTGCGACCATACGGATGAATCATCAATACCGTTTCAATCAACCCACCATCATCTAACTTTAAAAGATATTTAATCGTACCATCTGTTGATACCTGTTTATCTTCAATAGAGAGTAAGTCTGTTGAAAATGTTGCCGCCAGTGTTTCTCTCAGCGCTTTGGCAATATTAGTCATTTGATTAAAATCATAGACATTTTTCTCATAAAGCCACTCATAGATCTGTTTGGCGCGAAACGGTTTCTGATGCAATTGTAGGAGTTCGTTTTCTAATTGCTTTAATGTAAATTGATAAATCGATGACATTATTTAATCCTTTTCTAGCAGGCACATATAAAAGCCGTCACTGTGATATTCATAAGGGAAAATCGTTCGTTCCTGAACAATATGTAAGTCCTTATGTCTTTTGATCAAAGACGCAATTTGAGTCTCGTTTTCCTTTTTATTTAATGTACACGTACTGTATACAATATTACCTTTATTCTTGCATAATGAATACGCATTGTCCAATAATTTTTGTTGGATTGGGATGATTTTGTCCATAATTTCGCTATCGTGATAACGAATCTCTGGCTTTCGTCCTAGGACACCCAAACCAGTACATGGTCCATCCAGTAAGACTTTATCATACTGTTTACCATTAAAAATACTTAAGTCAGTACTATCACCAATAATCACGGAAACATTTGTGACTCCAAGACGGTCACAGTTCTCTAAAATAAGCTTGCCTTTATGAACATAAATATCACAAGCATCAATGTGACCTTTATTGTTCATTAAGGCTGCAAGATGAGTCGTTTTACCTCCTGGTGCACTACACATATCAACAACTTCATCTGCTCCACTTGGATTTAATAGTTGAGCAACTTTCTGCGCTGATTCATCCTGAATGATCATATCACCATTAATAAAGGCAGGATGATTCGTTAATGTACCCTTCTTTAAAATCACTGCATCACCAGATAAGTGACCTTTCTCAAAACCTTTATATTTTTCTAAAAACTGTTCACGAGTCAAGTGTAATGTGTTAACACGTGCCGACTTTAATGGTATTTCATTGAAGCTGTGACAAATCTTCTTAGTAGCCTCTTGCCCATATTGATGAGTGAACATTTTAACGATCCATAAAGGAATACTTTCTTCGATTGATAAACGCATATCTTCATCTAAACCATCTAAATCCTGAGGATTGTTAAAGCAGTGACGCAATACCGCATTCACAAATGTCGCACTGCGTCGACCACGATTCTTTTTCGTTAGTTTAACTGCCTCATCAACAATGGCATAATCAGGCATATCAAGATAGAGATGTTCATAAACACTCATCAATAAAACCATACGTTCAAAAGTGCGTACACGTTTCCCTTTGATCCATGGCCTTAATTCATAGTCAAGACGTAAACGATATTGTACTGTCCCATAAACAAGTCGTGTGACAAGGTTCTTTCCCGCCTGTGTCATTGTATCTGGCAGACCATTGGCAAGAGCAATATTGAGATATGTCTTTTTTGTTTCATAATCCATCAGGATATTGATTGCAATCTCTCGTTCCATACTAAATCATCGTATAAGGATTAAAGTCAAACTGTAGTGACAATGATCCTTTTTTCTTTCTTGAATAATCATTGTTCAGTGCCGATAGTGCTTCATAGACTGGCGCTGACTGAATATATTTTATTAATAGTCGTTGGCGGTAGATATCTTGTATCTTGAAAATGTTGCCAGGACCAATCATGCGTATATTATCTAATCTTTCTAAATAGTATTTTACTTTTTCCGAAGTTGCTTTAACTTCGCTTTCATTCATTGATGACACTGTGACTGCCACCATATGACAAAATGGTGGATAAATGGCATCATGTCGGAATTCTATCTCTTTAGCATAAAATGCTTCATAATCCTGTGATGCGGCATCATTGATGGCATAATGAGTCGGATTAAAGGTTTGAATCACAACAGTACCTGCCTTATCCCCACGACCACTTCTACCAGCAACCTGTGTCAATAAATCAAAGGTACGTTCACTTGCACGAAAATCAGGAAGAGTCAATGTTAAATCTGCCATTAACACACCTACAAATGTGACATTAGGAAAATCTAATCCTTTCGCAATCATCTGTGTACCAAGAAGAATATTGGCTTCCTGATTCGCAAAGCTTTCAAGCAGACGTAAGTGGTCATTCTTGCGTCTGGTCGTATCAAAATCAAAGCGGATCACTTTGCCATTTTTAAATGTCTTTGCCAGTTCCTCTTCAATCTTTTGAGTACCATAACCAATCTTCTTTAAATCATGACCATGACATTCTGGACAGCTATGAGGCATAGATGAAGTAAACCCACAATAATGACAAACGAGTTGATCATTGTATTTATGATAAGTCAATGAAACATCACAATGAGGGCATTTGATGATTTCCTGACAATCATTACATTTCACAAATGATGCATAACCTCTTTTATTCAAAAGAATAATCGCCTGTTCCCCATGATCAAGAGTTTCTTGAATACGGTTAATCATCAACCTTGAAAGCAGCGAATAATGTCCCTGTCTGGTTTCTTGTGTCATGTCGACAATATCTACATGCGGTAAAGGCTTCTTATTAATACGCTGTTTCATTGGATAATAGTGATAGACACCTTTTAAAGCTCGGGCATAGGATTCAATACGAGGTGTTGCACTGCCAAGTACGATTTGTGCCTGATGACGTTTAGCGCGCCATGAAGCAATCGAGAGCGTATGATAACGAGGATTATTATCCTGTTTATAGCTTTGATCATGTTCTTCATCCATGATAATCAAGCCAATATCATCAAGTGGGGCAAATATTGCCGAACGGGCTCCAATGACAATATGCACATCACCACGCTGAATACGACGGTATTCATCATATTTTTCACCCTGTGATAAACGTGAATGAAGAATCGCGACATCATCACCAAAGCGTCCTTTGAATTGTTTGACCATCATTGGTGTTAATGAAATTTCAGGTACCAGCATGATAATGGTTTTGTTACGTTTAATCATTTCTTTTGTCAAAGCCAAATAGACTTCGGTCTTACCTGAACCTGTTACACCATGGATCAGAGAAATACCTGGTTCTTCATTGAGAATACCTTCAACTACTTCCTGCTGTCGTTTTGTCAAAATAACTTGTTTATCATTCTTACCTATCTCAGGTGTACGCAGAACTTCTTCATCAACAATGTCAATTAACCCCTGCTTTTTCAGGTTATCGAGTACAGCACTTGAATAAGGACATGTCTTTTTCACAACTGGTTGATGTGCCTTGATATAATCATAGGCTGCCTGTTGTTTATCTGTTTTTGCTTGTCCTTCTTTGACTATATAGATAACTTTCTGAGTCTTGATACCAACTGCTTTTTGTGTCTTTGGTTTCAAACTTGGTGGCAGCATCATCTGATAACAGGCAATACGAGGTGATAGTGTAATATCTGACATGAAAATGCCAAGTTCCATCAATTCATCATTGAGAAGTGGCTCTTCATCGATGGCCTTTCCTAAGTAGCGATACTTAAAGCCATCACGTTCTTCTAGTTCTTCTTTGGTCAGAATTGTCTCTGTGACTTTCAGCACATAGCCCACAATTGACTGACGGTTAAATTGAATAGCGACTCTGACGCCCTTAGGAATCTCTTGATTTGATAAATAAGTAAACGTTGTATCCAGTGAATGTACTGGATGTTCAACGAGTACATCAACTAAATACATCGTTTCACCACCTTTTCTAAATAGACAAAGGCACCCTTAAGTGCCTTAATGAATTATAATACAGTTTTTAATATATTTTTAATTTCTTCAGCACATGCTTCACGATCAACATTGACAACGTTGTAAGTATAATACTGCGCATATGTTAATTCTTCTTCTGCTTTCTTTAAACGGTTGTTGATGACTTCAATATCTTCAGTACCGCGATGAATCAAACGATTTTTTAATTCTTCGATTGATGGAGGCAGAATAAAGAATGAAATGACATCAGGTCTTTTTTCAATGACCTGCATACCACCCTGCACTTCAATTTCCAGGACCACATTATGTCCCTGGGCAATATGATCATTGATAAAACTTAATGGTGTACCATAGTAATGGCCGACATAACCGGCATATTCGAGAAAATCATTGTCCTTAATACTAGCTTCAAAATCCTGATCACTGACATAGTGATAGTCAACGCCATCAACTTCACCAGGACGACGATCACGGGTTGTTTTTGAGATTGAAAATACAAGATCAAGTTCTTCCTGATACTGATCAAAAAGGATTTTTCTGACTGTACCTTTGCCCACACCACTTGGGCCACTGATCATGATTAAATGTCCTTTTTTCATATGCGTTCCTCCATGTCAATACTCTACATGAGGAATTACTAGATGTCAAATTTTTTTGATTATGATATACTGAGCATGGTGATGAATATATGGCATTCGACGGAATTGTATTATCCCGTGTCACAGAAGCTTTGAAAAAAGAGATTGTGACAGGGCGTATTTCAAAAATATATCAAGTCTCACGTTATGAATTATTGATGATTATTCGTGTCCATCAGACTAATAAAAAACTTCTTATATCCATTCATCCTGTCTATGCCCGCATACAAGTCAGTGAATTGGATTATCCAACACCTGATTTCCCTAATGCAATGACAATGCTTTTGAGAAAGCATTTAGAAGGCAGCTTTATTGAAGATATTGAGCAGATTGGATTGAATCGTATTTTAAAGATGACCATTCGTGGCCGCAATGAATTCAAAGATGATGTTCGTCTTTTCATCTATATTGAAATCATGGGAAAGCATTCAAATTTTATTCTTACTAATGAGGAACATAAGATTCTTGAATGCTTAAAGCGTGTCTCTCCTAGTGAATCAAGACGTATCATGCAGCCAGGTATTATCTATCAGCTGCCACCACTGATTGAAAAGAAAGATCCTTTTACGAGTGACTTGGTCACAAGTGATTATCTGGTCAGTGAATTTGAAGGCTTTTCTAAAGACCTTTCCAACGAGGTGCTAACCCGTCTTCATCATGGTGAAGTTTTTACAGATATCATGAATCAAATTAAACAATCAGATCATCTCTATATCAGTAATGGTCAACGTGACCGTTATCATGTCATTCCCCTGACCCATCTTGAAGAACCTGTTCAGGAATATGACTTATTTACAGGACTTGATCAGTACTATAATTTAATCGACCAAAAAGACCGCATCAAGCAACAGACTTCTGATTTAGCACGTTATATCAATCAGGAATATACCAAAAATGTCAACAAGCTTAATAAACTGGAAAAGACGCTATTTGATTCGCAAAACAGTGATGAATTCCGTATTAAAGGTGATTTACTATTTGCCTCACTACATCTCATCACAAAAGGAATGAAGGAAGTCACCGTTGACAATTATTATGATGGGACTAAAATGACAATCGAACTTGATGAACGATTTGATGGCAAACAAAATGCCAAACGTTATTATGCCAAGTATCAGAAAGCAAAAAACGCCCTTAAAGTACTCGATGAACAAATCGCACTTACAAAGGAAGAAATAGATTATTTCGATACTTTAAAGACAATGTTGGAGAATGCGAATTATTATGATGCTCTTGAAATCAAGGAAGAACTTGAAAATCTTGGTTACTTACGTAAAAAGAAAGTCAAGAAACTAAAAAAAGCATCACATCCACATTATGAGGTTTATCGCACAAAAGATGATGTGATTATCTATGTTGGTAAAAATAACTTGCAAAATGACTATTTGACCTTTAAAATGGCAAGCCGTAGTGATATCTGGTTCCATGTCAAAGAAATGCCAGGCAGTCATGTCATCGTTCATCAAAGCGAACCTGATGAATATACAATTCGTAAAGCAGCTATGCTTGCAGCCTGGTATTCTAAAGGCAGACATAGTTCCAGTGTTCCTGTCAACTACGCTCCAGTAAGAACGCTTAAAAAGCCTCATACCAACAAACCTGGTATGGTCTTGCTGGGCCACTACAAAACAATTTATATTGATCCTGAAGAAAGTGTTTTTGATGATCTAAATAAGGAGGCATAAAATGCATTTAATTCCGTGGATTTTTAACAATGATGAAGTAGAAGCTTATACAGTTCCTGCATATAGTGATAATCATAACAACAACATGTCACTAACCAATGGTAATTATGAAGAAGTCATGCGCAATCGTTGGGAAGTTGCTAAAAAGTTAGGCACGACCTTAGACCACATGGTGGCGCAAAATCAAATCCATTCTGTCAACTTCAAAGAAGTCACAGAAAATGATGGTGGTAAGGGTATCTATGATAACGATGACCGCATTCCTGAATGCGATGCTATGTATACCAGAGCATCTAATTTAGCATTATGGGTCTTTCATGCTGACTGTTGTCCAGTATTACTTTATGATCCTTCACAACACCTCATTGCCGCTATCCACTCAGGATGGGGCGGCACCGTCAAAGGTATTACCACAAAGCTTCTGGCGCACTTAATCAAGAATGAAGGTTGTGATCCTCATCAAATGTATGCTTACATTGGACCAACAATTGAAAAGCGTAATTTTGAAGCAATGGATGATATTATTGATCAGGTCAAATGTTTACCATTCGATACATCAAAGTATTATGAAAAAACTGATGCCACACATTATCATCTCGATCATAAAGGTTTAATTTTAAGACAATTAATGAATGCAGGATTGAAACGTGAAAATATTGAGGTTTCACCTTATTGTACGATGGAGCATGATGATTTATTCTTCAGTTATCGTAAAACCAAGACCCAGAACCGCAACATTTCATTAATCAGATTAAAGAAATAGTAAAAGCCGCTAAAATGCGGCTTTTATAATGTCTATTTATTAACTAATGATTTCATAATCATTGGCAATGCTTCAGCTAAACGATCAGGTAAAACTGTATAGGATTTTTGAGCTATGACATCACCAGCATAGCCATGGATAAAGACACCTAGACATGCGGCATCAAGAGGATCATACCCCTGTCCTAACAAGGCGGTTAAAATACCAGCCAAAGTATCACCCATACCACCTACTGCCATCGCACCATTACCAGCATCAATGCGATAATTAAGATGACCATCAGTGACAATCGTTTTAGGTCCTTTTAATATTAGGATACAATGATAACGTCTGGCAAACTGGTGAGCAACATCCATTAAATCTTCGTTGCCTGCTTCAGGACAAAGACGTTTAAATTCGCCAATATGTGGTGTCAAAATGACTGGACCATCATAATGGCGAAGCCATTTCATGTTGTGTGAGAGAATCGTTAAAGCATCTGCATCAATCACAAGTGGTGCATGACCAAGAGTCATGACTCCTTCGACTAAACGATCTGCATCAATATCAAGGCCAATACCACATCCTAAGAGAATTGCCTGATAACCATTTAGATCCTCTGAACGTAATACCATTGGACGTTCAATACCGATTGCCTCAGGGATTGTCATTGGCAGGATATTATTGACGGCTGGCACGGATAAAACTTTAACTATACCTGCACCACTATTAACACAGCTGCGAGTTGCCATCAATGCGGCACCACGATATTGAGGTGAACCAACAATCAATAAGTCAACACCATACTGATTCTTATAACCATCATATGCACGTGGTTTCATAATTGCTTTAGCATCATTACCACCAAACAGATAATAGAGTCCCGCTTCTTCAGAAACATCTTTGGCATCTAATGTTTCGACAATGACTTCACCAGTAAAGATGCGTGAATCAGGATTGAGGTACCCTTCTTTGGTTGCCGTCAAAGCAATGGTTTTGGTTGCGTATAGACAACTCTGATAAGGTTTACCGGTATTGCAGGATAAACCTGTTGGAATATCAATGGCAATCACATCACCATTATCATACTGATTGATATAATCGATGGCATCTTTATAAAGCCCTCGTGGTGAACTATTGAGTCCAAAGCCAAAGAAAGCATCAACAACAACATCAAATTGTTTTAAATCATTGGCAAGATCATTGATATTCTCATCAGTGAGCTTAATCATTGTCATACCCCTGATTTCACATTCTTTAAAGTAATAACGATTTCCTTTAGAAAAGCGTGAAGGGTCACCAATGAAATAGATCACAGCATCGCGATGATCATCAACCACTTTACATGCAAGTGATAAACCATCACCACCATTATTACCTGGACCAACAAAGACAGCCAACTTCTTATAATCATTAAAATGAGGATACAGGCAATCACTGGCTTTATCAATCAATTCTTCAATTGTATAACCACTTCTTAGAAGACACTCATCGTAGTGTTTTAATAAGTTTTGGGAACCGACATACATACTATCACCACCTAAATTTATTGTACAAAATTAGCACTTTCTTGACAATTTTCGCAAAAGAAAAACTGCATAAAAATGCAGTTTAACCTAAGTAAGCTTCTTTAACTAATGGATTAGCGGCCACTTCACTTGCTTTACCCTGAATGGTGATCTTGCCTGTTTCTAATACATAAGCGCGGTCAGCAATCTGTAAAGCTTTATTGGCATTCTGTTCAACCAAAAGAATTGTGACACCTTCCTTGTTAACTTCACGAATGATATCGAAAATTTCATTAACAAGGATTGGTGAAAGACCCATAGAAGGTTCATCCATTAATAATAATTTTGGCTTTGACATCAAAGCACGTCCCATGGCGAGCATCTGCTGCTCACCACCAGATAATGTACCAGCCAGCTGATGACGACGTTCATATAATCTTGGGAAAAGATCGTAGACATGCTGACGGTCTTTTTTGATTTCTTCTTTATCTTTACGAAGATAAGCACCCATTAAAATATTATCAGCAACTGTCAGACTCGCAAAAATACGACGTCCTTCTGGAACCTGTGCTAAACCTTCAGCAACAATTTTATGAGCAGGAATCTTTGAGATTTCTTTATTGTTGAAGGTAATTGTTCCTTTTGAAGGAATCAGTCCCGAAATGGCATGCATAGTTGATGTTTTACCAGCACCATTGGCACCGATCAAAGCAACGATTTCACCCTTTTCAACTTCAAATGAGATATCTTTGATGGCATTGATCATACCATAATTAACGATCAAGTTGTCAACCTTTAATAACATAATCATGCCACCTCCTATTCTTCTTCACCCAGATAAGCCGCAATGACGTCAGGGTTATTTTTGATTTCTTCAGGTGTACCAAACGCTAAGACTGTACCAAAGTTCAAGACGGCAATCTTTTCACAGATACCCATGACCAATCTCATGTCATGTTCAATCAAAAGAATAGCGACAGAGAATTTTTCACGTACCATCTTGATTGTAGCCATCAGTTCTTCAGTTTCTGCAGGGTTCATACCTGCTGCAGGTTCATCGAGAAGTAATAACTGTGGAGCTGTTGCCAATGCACGAGCAATTTCAAGTTTACGTTGCTGACCATATGGCAGGTTAACAGCCTTATCATCAGCGAATTCTTCTAAGTCGAAGACACGTAACAAACTTCGTGCTTCTTCATCCATAGCTGCTTCTGATTTAGAGAATGAAGGTAAAAAGCGGAAAATAGCAGTTGCAAGATTGTATGGATGAGAATGATGTAACCCAACTTTAACATTGTCTAACACGGTCATGTTTTTAAACAGACGAATGTTCTGGAATGTACGGGCAATACCCATTTGTGTAATAGCTGTTGGTGATTTATTCACCAAACTGCCACCTTTATAAATAATACGACCACTCGTAGGTTTATAGACACCTGTGAGCAAATTGAAGACTGTAGTTTTACCAGCACCGTTAGGGCCAATTAATCCATAAAGATCACCTTTATCGATTTCAAAGTTAAATTCATCAACGGCTTTTAAGCCACCGAATTGAATACCTAATCCTTTTGTCTGTAATAACTTACTCATTTCCACTCACCTCGATTCTCTTAGTTTTGCGAAATGGTAATTTACTTAAGATACGTTCACCAGCACCGCTGCCTTTTAAGATCATTGCTGCGATCAAAACGATTGCATAGATCAACATTCTGTACTGAGAGAATTGAATCAGTAATTCTGGAATCAATGTCAACAATAATGCTGCAATGATAGAACCAGGTAAGCTTCCCATACCACCTAATACGACCATAACCAAGATTTCAACTGATTTGTTGTAGTCGAAAGTTGAAGGCATGATGATTGTCATATAGTGAGCATATAAGCCACCAGCTAAACCAGCGAAAAATGCTGATACAACGAAGGCTAAAATTTTATAGTAAGTAACTGGAATACCAGCTAATTCAGAAGCGATTTCATCTTCTCTGATAGAGATGATAGCACGTCCATGACGAGAATTAACTAAGGCATAAACGACATAAATCGTAATCGCCATAAAGATATAGACATAAAGGAAATTGGTCATGTAAGGAATACCAATCAAACCTTTAGAACCATTAGTGATTTCCAAATTAACAAAGACAACACGAATAATTTCATTGAAAGCCAGCGTTGCGATACAGAGGTAGTCACCTCTTAGACGCAGAATTGGAATACCGATCAATAAACCAATCAATGTCGCCATGATTGCACCAGCAAGTAAACATAAAATAAAGATAACTGGTGATTGTGATGTCTTCAGTCCTAAATGAATACTTAGAATAGCTGAAGTATAAGCACCAACGGACATAAAGCCAGCATGACCTAATGTCAACTGTCCTAAATAACCTGTAGCTAAGTTCAATGAGACTGCAAGAATAATATTAATACAGCAGACAATGGCAACACCACGCCAATATGAATTTAAAACTTTTGTCATCATTAAAACATTGAGAATAATGAATACAGCGATGCATAAACCAAATCCACCAAGAGTTTTGCTTTTGAGAATTTTCTTGACCATACATTACACCTTCTCTCTTACGTTCTTACCAAATAAGCCAGCTGGTTTAACCAGTAAGACGAAAATCAAGATACCAAAGACAACGGCATCAGAAAAGTCTGATGAAATGTAAGAAATTGTCAATGACTCAGCAACACCCAGCATTAAGCCACCGGCCATAGCACCAGGTACACTACCAATACCACCCATAACAGCAGCGATGAAGGCTTTGATACCTAACATAGCGCCAATGTAAGGATTGATCAAAGAGAATTTACAACCATAAATAATACCTGCAATAGCACCTAATCCTGAACCAATCGCAAAGGTCAAAGAAATAGTTGTATTGATATTGATACCCATCAATTGGGCTGCCTGACGGTCTTCTGATACTGCACGCATTGCTTTACCAATTTTGGTCTTATTAATGAATAATAAGAGTAAGCCAGTGCAGATAAAAGTCACAACCAAAGTAATGACTGTTATATAAGTTGCAGACAAACCACCTACATTCACATTTCCTGCAGGAATAATGTTAGGGAATGTTCTACCTGAAGATGAGAACAGAAGTAAGAAAATATTCTGTAATAAATAACTGACACCAATGGCCGTAATCAGAATGTCGAGTGACCCCTTTCCTCTTAATGGTTTATAAGCAACCTTCTCAGTGACAATACCAAGACAAGCTGTTAAAGCCATTGAGATAATGATGGCAGCAGGAATTGGTAAGCCATAGAATGCGAGACAGACGTATGCAATGTATGAACCGACCATGATGATTTCGCCATGAGCGAAGTTGATCATCTTAGCGATACCATAGACCATTGTATAGCCAATCGCAACCAGAGCATACATACTGCCAGTTGATAGACCGTTGATAATCTGATTGATAAATTCCATATCATATGCCCTCCTTTATCACAGTTTATAAAAATAAAGGAGAGATAACCCTCCTTTATAGTCATCATAAAAATCGTGATTTTATTCTATTTGTGACAATCGCCACGTTTAACAACTCTATTATACGTCATCATCACTTTATGTCAACTATTTTTGATTTATAGTTTGTCCATAATCGAAAATAACTTATAACGATTTATCTAAAATCTAAATTATTTTATGAAATTCGTTATTCAATTGTTTTTAAAGACTCTACCATGTTGACACGGTCAAGAATATGATGCATTAAGAAGTTAATTATATAGGTAAAACCAATAGTTAATACAAATCCATAGACATAGAAACGGATTGCCAGAGTTCTTAAAAACAATGTCGAATCCAGTTCAACTGCCTTAATAATGAAACGATGCATGATAATCCCAAATGGCATACCGAGCAAACTGCCAATCAGTGATAGCACAACATTCTCTCTAAAAATATAGTCATGATATTCACGTTTTCTAAAGCCAAGCACTTTAATTGTAGCGATTTCTCCCTGACGTTCACCAATATTGATATTGGTCAAATTGTAGAGAACGATGAAGCATAGTGCTGCGGCACAGCCAATCAGTATTGCAATGATGATATTTAAACTCTGGATGCGAGTACTAAACTCTCCTCCAACATTATCCATATAAGAGATGGAACCAAGTTGATTAGCTTTAATATGATCACCAACAACCGCTTTCGTTGACTTTTTGTGATTTTTCAAATTGAGATAAATATTATTCCCCTGATATCTAAGACCGGTTAAATCTTCATAATAAGTCTTGGACATATAGATAATATGGAGATAATAGTTTTCACAAATATGTGACACTTTGACATTATAGTTTGTTTCATCAAGAAGAATATCAAAGGATTCCCCTTCCTTGACTTTTAATAATTCAGCTGCCTTTTGCGTCAAAACAACGCCATCATCGGTGAGATTGAAGCTTTCTTTTGTCTTATAATCGTTGAAACTGATAAAGTTTGTAATTGCATCCGCATTACGGTAGACATAAAGACTGCCATGCAAGTCTTCACTGTTGTTAAGGAGTTCAATCGCATTATTCTGGATGGATGTGGCATTAGTGACCTCATTCATATTCTTGAAATCATCTTCTAATATAACGGCATCGGCATTGTTGTATTCCTCATTGAGCTTGACAGTCGCATCATAGGTATAGATATGTTTGTATTGCAGTTCGACAATATGTGACACAGAATCTTTTATGCCAAAGCCAACGATAATCAGTCCTGTACAACCTGCAATACCAATGACTGACATCAAGAAACGCTTCTTATAACGGAATATATTACGCATGGTAACTTTCTGATTGAAATTCAATCGATTCCAAATCAAACCAACACGTTCTAATAGTATTCTTTGTCCCATTTTAGGTGCACGTGGACGCATCAACACTGACGGCATCGCCGTGAGCTCACTTAAGCAAGCTGATAAGGTGGCAGCCATAGTAACAATGACAGAAATAATAACGGCTGCAACCATTACCGATTGTCTATGGACAATGATCGTTTCACCTGACATTATAAACATCATATATTGATACAGATAATAGATCACTCGAGGAAAGATTTGATCACCAGCAGCAATTCCTGCTGCACATCCAAGTGCTGTTGCCATAAATGCGTAAAGCATATACTGGCCTATCAAATCCCCTTTTGAATAACCTATAGCACGCAAAGTGCCACAATAACCACGCTGTTCTTCTACCATACGGGTCATAGTCGTCAATGAGACTAATGCTGAAACTAAGAAGAAAATGAGTGGAAAAACATCACCTATTGAGGCAATCGCATCACGATTAGCATCGAAGATCGCAATACCTTCATTTTCCTGAGCACTCAGACTGTAGAGGATACCCTTTGGAATATCATTAACTGCTTCATTGGCATCTTCTATCTTCGTTTTTGCCTCTTCTAGTTTTGTTTCAGCTTTCGCAAATTTTTGTTTGCCTTCTATTTCTTGTTTTTCTAAATCGAGCTTAGATTTTTCGATATTTAGCTTAGCTTCATCCAACTGAACCTTAGCACGATCTAAAGTATCATTATTTTTAAGCAAGTCACCTGCTGCTTCAATATATTTTTCGATGACCACTAATTGTTTATTGATATCAGCAGCACTTGATTGCTGAGCATCCATATCCTGCGTTGCCTGCGCTGTAATTAAAGCATTCATGCTCTTACGCAGGGATTCGATTGCTTTGTTGACTTGTTTTAAACTTTTCGCATATTTATCATTACCATCAACCATTTTTGATTTATTGGTATAATATTTCTTTTCTTTGTCTAAAACTTCAAGTTCAGCTTCAATCAGCTTAAGCTTTGCATCATCTATTTTTGCATTGAATTCATCAAGTGAATCATTGTAATCATCTAATGACTTGTCGTACTTCTTTTCGGCATCTTCAAGTTCCTTTTTCGCATCCTCAACAAGATCATCATAAAGATTACTGATTTTTTCACTCATTTCAGATTTGATACGTGTATTGATCACTTCAATATAATCGTTATACTCATCATCGAAGACGTTCATCGTATCAGTGCCTTCGCCTTTGACAAGAATCGACGTATAGAGGAGACCTTCATCACGCAAATCTTTAAGATCTTTATGAATCGCCATTGACTCTAAGTCGCTGTTGAGGACCTGCACAAAGCCACTGTTAGTACCATCACCTAATGAATTTGTACCACGGTCAAGACGGCTTATATAACGTACATCATAAACGATACCAACAACCTTAAAGGTCTTTTCATCGTTATCATTTTTTAGCGTGATTTCAGAGTCGATATCATAACCATATTGCACCAACAAATCATCGATCAAACATTCGCCTTCTGCTTCAATAAGGCGGCCTTTAATGAGTTCCGGCTCATTGAGCATGCCTTTTTCATAACTCCCCTGGGATAACATCGTGACATTATAATAAGTATCATTCGTTAAAAACTGAGCATCTGTCTGATAACCAGGAGAAATAGTATCAACGCCTTCAATTCCCTCAATTGTCATGACATCTTCTTCAGAGAATCCCAGAGTCGCGATATAAGTTAAATCTGCATAATGATAGCGACGGATATAATCATTAGCGGAAGCGGCCATTGATGCTGGTGTATTTCTAAGTCCCGAGAAAACACCGGCACCTAAAAATACAATTAAAAATATGGAAAGGAAGCGTCCTTTACTGTGGCTGACATGTCGTCGGACACTTTTCCAATAGGCCTTTTTTCGTCTACGCATACTTACCACTCAATGTCATCAATGGATACTGGATGGTCATTTATATCCGTACGTATGACCTTGCCATTTTTCAAGTGAATGACCTTATCAGCCATAGGTGCAAGCGCCTGATTGTGAGTTATGACAATAACAGTCATGTGATAATCATCACACATTTCGCGCAATAATTTCAAAATTGATTTACCAGTCTGATAATCTAATGCACCAGTTGGTTCATCACATAAAAGCAATTTTGGATTTTTAGCAATCGCACGGGCAATCGCAACACGCTGTTGTTCACCACCAGATAATTGCGAAGGAAAATTATTACGACGTTCTGTCAATCCAACACGGTCAAGTATCTCACGACAGTCAAGAGGATTTTTAGAAATCTGTGAAGCCAATTCGACATTTTCTAATGCTGTTAAATTTTGAACCAGATTATAGAATTGGAAGACAAAGCCAATATCATCACGGCGATATTCTGTCAGTTGCTTCTCATTGAAAGAAGCAATATTGACTCCATCAACAACAATTGATCCGCTTGTTGGAGTATCCATGCCACCTAAAAGATTGAGGATCGTCGTTTTACCGGCACCTGAGGCACCGACAATGACCATAAACTGGCCTTGATCAACGGTAAAGTCGACACCATTATTGGCATTGATTTGAATATCTCCCATTTTATAACTCTTCACAACACGTCTGAATTTGATAAATGCCTTGTTCATGTGACATCCTCCTTCAATTCATCAATGATTCCTTCTGCCACTCTGGCAGCTGACGCAAATGCAAAATGAAGATTATAACCACCACATAATCCAGTGACATCAAGGATTTCTCCGGCCGCATAGAGGTGTGGATAGTTTTTAAATTCTAAATGATCATTTAACTGGTTCAACGTGATGCCACCTTTCATAACCTGGGCATCACTGGCACCTTTAAGTTCAACAATATGTAAAGTCATATTTTTAATGATCGGATAATCAAAATGATGTTTGATAAAATACTTTGTCAATTCTCCTGGCAAAAGTCCTGTTAGAGGTTCATCTAATGGAGATGAGATAATCATTTCCTTCAATTCAGAAAGAGTAATATCTGGCATCATATCGATATGTAGGGTACATCCAGGAACATAATCGCGTGATAAGTTCATCACTGCAATTCCCGAAACGCCATAATTAGTAAACAATAGTTCACCATCTTCGACAGCCAAAGTATGATCATCTTTCTTTAAAGTTATACGACCTTTGACACGTGTACCTTTAAGAGATTTAAGATTTTCTTTCGTCACCATTTTCGTAAGCATTGGCTCATAGTCACGGATGTTAAGATACAGCGGTGATAATACAAAGGCGCGATCACATCCATAGGAAAGTCCTCCTGCAACTGTTCCCATAGTAAGTATTAAGCCATCACTTTTAAATGTTTGCTTATCAGTAGTGATATGGTATGTATGTCGATGATAAGCAATTGACAAGATTGGAGTTTGAGTCAAAACTTTAATTCCGAGCTTTTCAACATGTGCCATCAAGACATCTCTCACTGTCTTAGCCTGTTCACTACGTGGATACAATAAGTCGTTGAGCCATTTAGTTTGTATCCCAAGTTGTTTTAAAGCATCAAC
>JAGBPZ010000114.1 GCA_017633115.1 Erysipelotrichaceae bacterium
AATATCACGACTGTAGCCATTGATCACATAAGCCGAACTTGATGTTTCAAGGACTAAGAATTGAATATGCATGATATCAGTCAGCATATAAAAAGCATTAGGCAAAAAGACCAGCCATATCAATAAGGCAAGAAATTTTGGCCCACGGTATCGCATCTTCTTCATAATATCGGTGATGAGCACTGGAATAAGTGCCAAAAGCATATTCCAGACTAACGCAAGCATCAGGATGCGCCCACCCGCAAAGAAGACGAAGACTGCCATCGCACACATGATAGCAGCCATAATGTAGTAGTAGAATTTTGAAATAATTTTAGTTGTTGACGTAGTGATGGAATTCATTTTTACCTGCCTGATCTAACGTTTTAAACGTATAACCTTTTTTCTTATAATATTTAATAACTTTTGGCAAGGCTTTGACAGTTGTTTTCTTTGTCACTGCATCGTGCATCAATAAACAGATTTTCTTTTTCTTTGATTTACTTCTCTTGACGATCTTGCTGGCTTTCACATTGTTGCCTGAAGCATCAGTTGAATCAACATTCCAGTCATAATAACGATAGCCCTTTTTCATGACAGATTTGGTTAATTTCTTCATGATATGTTTCTTGTACTTACGCGAAATCGTATTGGATGAGCCACCTGGGAATCGGATCACTTTTGATGTTTTCCCAGTTTGTTTTTTGATGACTTTTTCGATCTTTCCAAGATCCTTATAGAACTTTGATTGAGACTTATAAATGTTATAGTTGTGGGTATAACTATGGGCCGCAATACAATGCCCCTGCTTATATGCCTGACCAATATATTTGTAACATTTTGGTCTGGCACCAATCACAAAGAATGTTGCTTTGACATTGTATTTCTTGAGCACCTTTAAAATCTTTGGTGTTTGCTTTGAAGGTCCATCGTCAAAGGTAAGATAAATCACTTTTTTCGATGCGGCATTGACGGGCACACTGCTGGCCATTAAAAAGACTGTCAATAGCGCCACTAATAATTTTTTCATCATATTCGCTTCCCTTCTCAGTCATGCATTATAGCACCTCTATTCATAAAACGCTAGGTGATAAACCTTATAATTGCCTTAAGACTTATAAAGTAAAAGAGCTGTATCTTAGGACACAGCTCTTTTCAAATCTTATTTTGCAACGATGTTGACGATCTTGTTTGGTACCACAATGATCTTCTTGATATCTTTGCCTTCAGTATGGATCTTAACATTGTCAATAGCTAAGGCTGCAGCCTTAACAATTTCAGGATCTTCATCTCTGGCAACAGTGATCTTACCACGGAGACGACCATTGACCTGAACAGCCATTTCGATTTCATTGATGACAAGTTTAGATTCATCATATGTTGGCCATGATGCATATGCAACTGATTCATTATGACCAAATTTTTCCCACATTTCTTCACCTAAATGAGGGGCAATACATGAAAGCATCTTGACGAAGTTTTCAGCATAGTCACGATAAACTGTCTTTGCCTTATAAGCTTCATTGATGAAGATCATCATCTGTGAGATTGCTGTATTGAAGCCTAAAGATTCAAAGTCTTCAGTCACTTTCTTAACAGTGACATTGTAGACATAATCTAATGAATGATCATTTGTATCACTTAATTTATCCATTTCAAAGAATAAACGATAGATACGGTCTAACCATTTTCTTGCGCCTTCAACGCCTGTTTCACTCCAAGGTTTAGCAGCTTCTAATGGACCCATGAACATTTCGTAAACACGTAATGTATCAGCACCATAAGCATTGACAATATCATCCGGATTGATGACATTACCTCTTGATTTAGACATTTTTACACCATTAGGACCAAGAATCATACCTTGATGGAATAATTTAGCGAATGGTTCTTTAGATGTGACAACACCACAATCATAAAGGACTTTATGCCAGAAACGAGCATACAATAAGTGTAAAACGGCATGTTCAGCACCACCGACATATAAGTCAACAGGTAACCAGTGAGCTAATAATTTTGGATCAGCTAAGACATCATTATTCTTAGGATCTAAGTAGCGCATGTAGTACCAGCATGAGCCTGCCCACTGAGGCATAGTATTAGTTTCTCTGACACCTTTCATACCATCGATTTCAACATTCAACCAATCAGTACAATGTGATAATGGCGATTCGCCTTCAGCATTAGGAAGGAAGTTATCTGTTGCAGGTAATTCAAGTGGTAAGTCGCATTCATCCATAGCACGCATTGTGCCGTCTTCCATATGGATAATTGGGATTGGTTCGCCCCAGTAACGTTGTCTTGAGAATAACCAGTCTCTTAATTTATAAGTGACTTTTTCATCACCGACTTTGTTTTCTCTTAACCAGGCAACCATCTTTGCGATGGCTTCTTCTTTATCAAGACCATTTAGCCATTCAGAGTTAATATGGAGACCATCCTGAGTATAAGCTTCAACAGTAATGTCGCCACCTTCTAAGACAGGAATGATTGGTAAACCGAATTTAGTTGCAAATTCCCAGTCACGCTGGTCATGTGCAGGAACGGCCATGATAGCACCTGTACCATAGCTTGCCAATACATAGTCAGAAATCCAGATTGGAACTTCTTTACCATTGACAGGGTTGATGGCATAAGCACCAGTGAAGACACCAGTCTTATCCTTATTTAAATCAGTACGCTGTAAGTCAGATTTACCAGCAGCTTCTTTCTGATAGGCTTCAATAGCTGCTTTCTGCTCAGCAGTAGTAATTTCGTTGACGAAAGGATGTTCTGGAGATAAGACGCAGTAAGTTGCACCAAATAATGTGTCACAACGAGTTGTGAATACTGTGAACTCTTTATCTGTACCTTTAATTTTGAAGATAACATCAGCACCAGTTGATTTACCAATCCAGTTCTTCTGCATTTCTTTTGTAGAAATTGGCCAGTCAACAAGTTCAAGATCTTCTAATAAACGTTCAGCATAAGCAGTGATTTTTAAGACCCACTGACGCATAGGTTTACGAATAACATCGAAGCCACCAACTTCACTCTTACCATCAATGACTTCTTCGTTAGCTAAAACTGTACCAAGTTCTGGACACCAGTTAACTGGCATTTCAGCGACATAAGCTAAACCTCTCTTATAAAGCTGTAAGAAGATCCACTGCGTCCACTTATAGTAGTCAGCATCACATGTAGAGATTTCACGATCCCAGTCATAAGAGAAACCTAATGACTTGATCTGATCTCTGAATGTATCAACATTGTTATAAGTGAAGACTGATGGATGGTTACCAGTCTTGATAGCGTACTGTTCTGCAGGTAAACCAAAAGCATCGAAGCCCATTGGATGCATAACGTTAAAGCCCTGCATTCTCTTCATACGGCTGATAATATCTGTGGCAGTATACCCTTCTGGATGACCAACATGAAGACCCTGACCTGATGGATAAGGGAACATGTCTAATGCGTAGAACTTTGGTTTATCAAAGTCATAGCCATCAGTTTTGAAAGTTTTATTTTCTTCCCAATACTTTTGCCACTTCTTTTCGACTTGTTTGTGATCAAATGACATAATGACAACTCCTCCTATTGTTGAATAAAAAAAGTCCTCATCACCTAAGGACGCAGTTGCGCGGTACCACCTTAGTTCATGAAGACGTTCATGCTCTTAATGACTTTAACGCAGTCTTACGATATCTGCTTATCACAGATATATCTCCCAGGCGAGTTCACCATCGTACTGTGCTTATTCCCACCAGCCATAAGCTCTCTTCAACAGCCGTCCTGATTACTACTCCTGTTCATCGATTTCTATACCTCAAATAATATATCACACTTGAAAGTGACATTCAACTGTTTTAGGGTGATAAAATCTTTGTTTTCAAGCGTCATTTTGCCTGTTTCAAGGCATCAACGGTATCCATATGCATCACTTTAATGACCCCTGTTAAAGAGCTTGTCAGGACAAATATAAAAGTGATGCCATACACTTTTGCCATCATCATAAACGACGGTGCTATATAAAATGACAAGTCTAGAAGTAAAGGAATCAGAACTTCATTCATCAACATCAGGAAACCACAATAAAGACTTAACGACAACAAAGCACCTGTTGCATACAGGATGATATTACTTACAATAACCTGAAAAATAAGATGACGTTTCTTTGCCCCATAACACATCATAATCGCATAATCTTTGATATGATACTGAGCATTAAGAATGGTCATTTCTATTAATAAACATAAGCTCGCCAACATTGTCAAACCGGCAAACAATCCTAAAACCATCTGTATTTGATCAATCATATGATCGGCCTTGGCTTTGGTCTGATCACCAACAGCTTTGAATTCATAATCTGGATAATGAACTTTAAGCTTTTCAAGCACCTTGGCAGTCTTACCTGCATAATGGATAATCCCATAACTTGAACGTAACGAGGCATCAAATAACACCTTTAGATGTTGCCAGGATGCACCCTGCTGCTGATAAAAAGCGGTATAGCTTAACTGTTGGGGACTGATGCCAACAATTGTCACTGGATACCCTTTGACCTTATGACCATACTTATAATGAATATAAACTGTTTGCCCAATTAAAGACTTGACATCATCATTTAAACGTAAGGCCGTTGAAAG
>JAGBPZ010000115.1 GCA_017633115.1 Erysipelotrichaceae bacterium
TATATAGATAGGTTTATAGAAATGCAAGTTTTAGAGCAATTTCAGAGTATTGCTTTTTTTCCGTCCAATTAACATGTTATGACGACATCATTTACAATAAGAAAGAGTGCAATGATTTCAAAAGAGTAAAAAACAATCGATAATAAATATATGCTGATTATCTAAAAAATCTTGATTACCCTTTGGTTTCTTTAGTCAATGTAATCACGTATTTAATAATATCTCGGAACATTAACTTGTGTCGCATTGCCAAGACCTACGAAATGAATAGATTTCACTTTTAGCTGTTTCATATCTTCAGACCAGTCAAAGTCATTGACATCTGTCGTTCTTAAGTTTCCTTCAAAAGTTACCTTGTACTGAAAATAAGCATAATTCATATAAAATTCTTTCGTCTCTAAATCAAAGACTGTACTAGTCCAGTCATCATCTAAAAGCGTTGCTCCAGTTGTGCCTATTAGTTCTTGCTTATCGGATTCACTAAGAATATAAATACTGATATTTTCAATCGTTCTTATTTTTAGCGGTGAGGCAATCGTTTTGAACTTCTCATCATATTTTTGATCAGCTAAATCAAGATCCCAGATGGCATTGTAAGTCTCTCTGTCTAAATCCGCTATGGCGCGATAATAATTGCCATCAGAATTGAAAACATAGATTAAATCATTGTCATCATATCCATATTGTTGCTCACCGTTGTTTAAGGAAAAAGCATCTCCCATTGTCTCAAGAGACTCAATTGACACTTCTTTTTCAGTTGTTGCTTTTCCACAAGCTGTCATCATCAATAATCCTATAGCAATTGCAATCAATAACGTTGTCATTCTTTTCATAATTGCCTTCTCCTTTTCCTCTCTTATTTATTATAGCCATTTATTCAATACATTAACAACAATAAGCCATCTTATGAACTTACAAAAAGTCCCTATCCGTAATACAGATTGCGATTATTGATAAAAGCAAATTAATCGTTACTCCATTTCAGATGAATGATTCTATCATAATCTTTCGCACCCATTTCTAAGAGTTCTATAGGATTCTTATTTAAGTCCAGTTCAAATAGCGACATATATCTCTGATAAGCTTTCTCATCTTAGTTTTGATAGAACATCTTGTGACATTAAAAATTCATGAATCGTCTTAGGCGGATATCGGCTAAGCGTACTAGTTGAGTAACTCGTTCTTTACTTGATTTCAGTTGAACAATCCAACATTTTTGGAGTATCTTTCAACTTTACGCCCCGAACAAATAATTATTCCATCTGTTTACCTAAGTGAGATTGTATCATAATTAGGGTATTCTTTTCGTATGTAAGCAAACGTCATAACATATCTTTCACAAAGTCTTCTAAATGAAAGACTATCCAAACTCTATACGGTTTTCAGAATATAAATGAACAGAATTCTTTTAAAGCGCTCATAATTAAAAATGTATCTGGACATAAACCATATCCAGATACGTGTAAGTTACTTATGACTTTCTCGCTACCATAAAAGTAATAGAACCATCCTTATTAAATTTAAATTGATAGATCCAGTCGTCAGTTGCATAGATTGATTCATAAGACTTCGCAACGACTTTGACGCTATCGTCACCTTGACTAATGGATGGATCAATGGCACTGACAACGAGTCCACAACAGCGTAATAGTTTGTCTGCTTCTTTTAGAAAAGCACCTTGACATTTGACATGACAACCTATGAATTCATTATTTTGACAAAGGAACATATATGTCATGTTGACATCTTCACCATCGACATAAAGATCAAGCGTAATTCCAACCGTATCATCTGTTTCACCAAAACGAGGATTATTCAAAGACCAATAGCTGTCTGTGATTGTCTTATCATCAGCCTTCATATTGTCAATCACTTTCTTGACATCTGGAGATACACCATCACGCTTCTCAAAAGCAACAAGCAATGCATCTTCTAAATAGCCAGCACCATGAATTGATTCAGCTGCTTTTAAAAACTCATCGGCTTCATCATTGCTCAATTTATCAATTGTATCTTCATCATAAATATAGATATATTTGAGTTTTTCATGACTAGACATTTTCTCGTATTCGCTTTGTTTTTGTGCCAGGCGTTCTTTAGAAAGTGCAATAACTCCCTTAAGAGAGACTTGCCATTTCTTTAGATTATCCTGACAGCTTTTCATTAATTGATCAGCCACATCCGCTTCAATATCTTCAGTTGCCTTTGTGATGTCGATTTCATCATCAAATTCTTCATAAAATTCTTTTGTTGATAAATCCATCATAATACTAGGTTCAATATTATCATCATTATAGAACATCTGTTCTGTATCCTGATAAAAGATAAACTTTTGATCAGCATCATAATTACATATGAAATAAACCGTATTAACTCTTCCTGCTAAAGCGAAACAGTCATGTCCTTTAAGTCTAACTTCAACTTCATCAACATCGATTGTTTGACATCCACTTACACTTAAAACCATTAGTAATGTAACTATAAATTTCATTAACTTTTTCATTGTCTTTATTTCTCCTTCCGGTTGTTGCTAAATTAAAACTTTCAATCTTTTAAGTCCACCATATGCATCCTGATAGTACTCAACTGATCTGACCCAGTTTTTGTAATACTTAACTAGATCCTCAAATTCTTCTTCATCAATGTTATCTAATGGTTCTTCTTTTTCGTCCAATAATACCTCTTTGAATGATTCAAGAATCTCTTCAAATTCTTCTTTCAGATACTCAAATTCATTGAATTTTTCCTCCCATTTCTCATAAAAGTATTCGTAGCTATAATCTGGTTCTTGCATTTCCAAGTCACAATAACGTTCCTCCATTGCTTCGAAAATAGCTTCAAGATCTTCAATAGAATGTAAATCAATGGTATTGATTGCTTTCATAAAACTTGTCATTTTTATTTCCTCCTTTACTTATTTTTTTGTTTGACAGAGTTTTAGTCGTGTAGGGCACCACCTCCTTTATTGTCATATTTGATATGTTTTGATATATACATATCTTCCTAGTATGTATTAGGTATTTTTATCCAAAAAAAATAGGCCTAAAACGATAAAAAGGATGCCGGAGCATCCTTTTATTATTCTACTGTACTATTAATTATGCTTTACCGATAGAACCGAAGCATTCAAGTCTGTCTTTAACACCAGCTCTGATTGCATCGAAACCAGGAGCTAATAATTTACGAGGGTCGTAACCTTTACCCTTCTGGTCTTTGCCTTCTTCGATGTATTTTCTTGTAGCTGCTGCGAATACTAACTGTAATTCAGTGTTAACGTTAACTTTAGAAACACCTAAGTTGATAGCTTTCTGAACCTGTTCATCAGGGATACCAGAACCACCATGTAATACCATAGGCATGTTAGGACCGATTGCTTCTTTAATCTTAGCTAATACGTCGAACTGTAAGCCTTCCCAGTTTGCAGGATATGGACCATGGATATTACCGATACCACATGCTAAGAAGTCAACACCTAAAGCTGCAACAGATGCACATTCTTCTGGATCTGCACATTCACCAGTTGATACAACACCGTCTTCTTCGCCGCCGATGCCGCCAACTTCTGCTTCAAGAGATACGCCTTTAGAATGGCAAAGTTCAACCATTTCTTTAGTTTTTTCGATGTTTTCATCGATTTCATAATGAGAACCATCAAACATGATTGAAGAGAAACCAGCTTCTAAAGCTGCTTTTGCGCCTTCATAAGAACCATGGTCTAAGTGTAATGCTACAGGAACAGTGATACCTAATGCATCAACCATAGCATCAACCATAGCTACTACAGTTTTGAAACCAGTCATATATTTAGCTGCACCTTCAGATACACCTAAGATAACTGGAGCTTTTAATTCTTCACATTCAAGAAGAATAGCTTTTGTCCATTCAAGGTTGTTAATGTTAAATTGAGCGATTGCATAATGACCAGCTAAAGCTTTATCGATCATTTCTTTTGCAGATACTAATGCCATATTATTTCTTCTCCTTTATATAAATTTTCCTATAAATATCATACACTTTTTTAATTGCCATTTAAAGGTTTTTGGAGTATTTTTCATTTTTTTGGTACCGTTTTCAAAACTTAGTTAGACGCACCTATTTTTCATTGTGTCATAATGATTCAACAGCTATTTTTAACTGATTCAAAGCTTTTTCAAGAGTCACACGAGGACATGCCAGGTTAAAACGCATAAATCCCGAGCCTTCCTGGCCAAAAAGAACGCCTTCATCAAGAAATAAATGAGCTTTATTCAACATAAAATCGTTTAATGCTTGATCATCCATGCCCAATTCGCGACAATCGACCCATGTCAAATAAAGACTTTCTGTCTTTGTCATCTTTAAAACAGGGATATTATTCTTTAAATAATTATCCATATAGTGGATGTTATCTTCTATATAATGATGGACTTCATCAAACCAGTCTTCACATTTTTCATAGGCTAAAGCTGTTGCTGCCATGCCCAGATTTGTACAATGCGAAGCACCATTACGCTCTAAACCAGCCTGGAACATTTTCCTAATCTTATTATTTGGGATGACAATATTAGAAGTATAGAAACCAGCGAGGTTGAATGATTTAGAAGCTGCTGTACAAGTAATCGTAAACTCTTCAAATGATGGATCAACTGATACAAACGGAATATGCTTCTTTGGTGCATAAACAAAGTCCATATGGATTTCATCACTGACGACATAGACATCATGCTTTTGACAAATATCACCAATTTGTTTTAATTCTTCTCTCGTCCAGGCTTTACCGATTGGATTATGTGGATGACAGAAGATCAACATTTTTACATCGTTATCTACGATTTTCTTTTCAAAATCTTCAAAGTCCAAATCATAATGATCTTCTTCTTGAACTAAAGATGTTGTGATCAATTGACGATCATTTTTCACAACCGCCATGCTGAATGGATAGTAAACCGGGCTCATGATAATGATGGCATCACCTTTGTTTGTCAGGCTCTGTACAGCCACATTGATGCTCATGACAACACCTGACGTTAAAATAATCCAATCTTTTTTGATGTCCCACTGATGACGCCTTTTCATCCAATTAATGACGCTGTCATAGTAGTTGGCAGGTGGTGCATCATAACCAAATATGCCGCCTTTAACACGTTCCATTAATCCCTGCTCGATGTCTTTGGCTAGTGGCCAATCCATATCAGCGACAGACATCGCAATCAGATTGTCTGATTTAACAGGACTCGAATCCCATTTATAACTGCCACCATTTTTACGATTATAAAACTGATCAAACTGAGAACTCATTTTAACACTTCCTTATTGATAAAATCTCTTTTTGAAAAATGGAATAAACCAATACCTAACGATATTGATAAGTTCAATGAATCAATCGTTTCATAATGAGGAATAAAAACACTTTGTCCATATTGCAGATAACGATCATCTAAACCACTGCTTTCATTCCCAAATATTAAGGCATGTGGATAAGTGACTTCAACTTTATGAATATTTGTTGCTCCTTTGAGCATAAATGGATAACAATGATGATCCGGGAAATCATGACGATAGCTTTCGAAGTCATCATAGTAAACAACATTTAAACTGAATAGAGCTCCCATTGAGGCTCTGATAGCCTTAGGATCAAAGATATTGACCGCCGGACGGATAATGGCAATATTCGTATAACCAAAGCCTAAGGCTGTACGCATGATGGTACCAATATTACCCATGTCCATTGGATGATCGAGAACGATATGATTACCCTCTTCTAGTTGTGTGTCAAACACTTTAAAAATACCAACTGCCAGACAATTAGCTTTTGGTGAAAGCTTATCGATCGTTGCATCGTGTTCATCAATGTGAATATGATGTTCGTTACATAAATCAACAATCAGTGGATAACCAGAATTATCCTTGATCTTTGAATGAACGACAACACGCTTTACAATTTCAGGACGATGCTTCAATAATTCAATGGTCGGAAAGACACCTAAAGTATAAGATGTATCAGCGCCCTTTTTATACAACTTCATAAGATTCCTTCTCCAATCGGTCAGAGATCAGTGACTTGATAGAATCGTCACCCATACGACCTGCCTGTTTCAGCAATTCGATACCTCTATGACTATCCTGAGTCGTACCAATACCATTTAAAACACATAATGCCAGATAATAAGTGGCTTTAGGATGACCAGCATAATAGGCATATGCGAAATTCTTAACGGCGAGAATCTCGTCCTGCATTGTCCATTGCCCTTTGAGATACATCTTCCCCACCTGATACATACATTCAGGATCATAGATTTCTGCACCGGCAAGGAATTCATGGAACGCCTGTTCATAATCCTGATCTTCTAAATAGATATGGCCAAGCGTACGGTAACTGCGCGGATCTTCACTTTCATCTAGCAGCTTAACGGCCTCATCAATAAAGCCACCTTCAAGATCCATCATCCCCAGCCCGTAATAACATTCATTTTCTTCAAGATCAACACCAGTCTGATAATAAAGGCGGGCTTTGTCGAGATCGACTTCTGTTCCTAATCCTTTTTCATTCATCATGCCAAGGTAATAATAAGCTTCATCATCACCACGAGCTGCACATTCCTGGAATAAGCCATAAGCCTTTTCATAGTCCTGTTGTACTCCATAACCTTCATAATAAGATGTGGCGAGAATACGTAAGGCTTCTTTATTATCTGATGCCAATATTTCCTGTTCGACTTCATCAATATTGGCAATTTCAATAATGAAATTAAAGCCATCGATGATGTTGTTCATCATATTAATTAAAAACAAAGCTTCATTTTCATCTAGTTTAAGATGAAGGCGAAGACCGCCAACAAAGGCGAATAAAGGTGTTGTCAGGTTCATCATCAGCAATTCGATCAGGTGATTTTTTAATCCTTGCATGATTAAAAAGCACTCTTCATAATGCATGAGTGAATAGGAATTGATAGCTTCTTCAAAACGATCAGGACTAAGGAGTATACTGTATCCTTCTTTATCTAAGACATCATTAACGATGTCTTTGACCTTGATATCATAGATCTTCATTGATGGACTTGATAGTTTCTAATTCTTTCTTGACATGCTCCTGTAACGATACGAAGTAGTCGCGGTCCTGATGCGCACCGTGATCGATACAATCGAGTATCACATCATATTTTTCCAATACTCCAGCTAATAAAGAAGCCTTGATGACATAATCCAATTCATCACGTGCCTGCTGTTGCAGCTGATTGGCTTGTTTATAAGTATCCTTTAATAACTGATCGTAGTCGATTGTTTTTTTCTTGCGAGAGAATAATCCCATAACACTCACCCCTTTGTATGCATGTCCATTATACTAGATTTATAGCCTATATTCAAACAACTGCCGTGAATCTTGTGCTTGTCAAGTCACAAAACTCGCATCTTTTAATGTTGATTAATAGAAAAACAAACGCTAGAATGTAATCAATGTAACAAAAGACTTTTGAACAAATTGTGGAGGAATTTATGAATCAATTAGCCTGCCCAAAATGCCATCAGCCATTACTTCGCAAAGACCGCTCTTATCAGTGTGTCAATCATCATAACTATGATATTGCGAAACAGGGCTATATCAATTTATTGCTTAACCCTGATAAAGCCACCAATAATCCTGGTGATTCTAAAGAATCACTTCAGGCAAGAAAAGCTTATCTCAATCAGGGCTATTACGATGTTATTCTTAATGAAGTGACACGCTATATCAAAGAACATGCACAACCATCAATGGACATTCTCGATTTAGGATGTGGTGAAGGTTATTATACATTCGGTATGAAAAAACAGCTTGGTGATACACACAATTATTATGGTCTGGATATTTCGAAGACTGCGATTCAGATGGCCACCCGTTATGATAAGTCAATCAACTGGATCGTTGGCAATTCAAAGAATATCCCCATCAACGATCATAGTCTCGATGTCATCACGGCTCTGTTTACCGTTGTCAACAGCGATGAACTGAAACGTACATTAAAGAATAACGGTTATATCATTCATGTCACAGCCAATCGCAACCATCTGATTGAAATCAAAGAACTCATCTATGATGAAGTCAAAACAAAATCAGATGAACATATTCGTTTACCGTTCAATGTTCTTGAATCCTATGACTTCGTCCATCAGATTACCATTGACTCACATGAAGATGCAGTAAATTTATTAAAGATGACACCTCATTATTACCATATTAAAAAGGAAAGACGCCATATCATCGACGAACTCGAGCAACTGACAGTAACGATTGATATCCGTCTTACAGTTTATCAGCCATGAACTATCAACGTTTAGGCAGGTCCTTAGATATCATCATCGATGAGCCACAAACTATTAGTGACTTATTTGCCTGTTGGCACCTGTCTCGTAAAACCATTCATTTATTAAAGCAATATAAAGGTTATCAGCTCAATCATCAATTTGTGCCTGTAGAAACATTAATGAAGCCTGGTGATCATTTACTCATCGATGCCTATGGCAGTGATGATCATATGTATGAACCAGTCTTTGAAGACATTGATGTCGTCTATGAAGATGATATCTTACTGATCGTCAATAAACCTGCTGGCTTACCTGTCTTTCCTGACCATCGAGGGGATA
>JAGBPZ010000021.1 GCA_017633115.1 Erysipelotrichaceae bacterium
GATGCAGACGGAGATTTGACAAGCAATACCACTTTCAATTTCAAGAACACTGATTTCGACCATGAAAGTAGTTTCCCTTATTTGATTTTGCCAGCTCAAGATGTGGAAAATCCTTTGTTTGAAGGAGTAGTTGTATCTGGTAATAATCATGTAACTACTACAGTTAATGGCACAGAAGGTGGAGCATACACTTTTGTTGGTTCTTTGAATAAAGAGCATTATCCAACAGAGGCTGGTTCTATGCATATTCTTAAAAATGGTCAAATCTGGCAGTGTACATCGGATGATGCGTCTTCATTCAAAGGCGTGCGTGGATATTTCTATTATGAAGAGCCTGTAGATAATAATAATCCACACGACTTGAAACAGGATGATGATTCCTCTGTTCGCTCCTTTAATATTCAGATGTTTGATGACTATTACACAGACATCAAGTCTGTCGAAACTCAGACAACAAAGGCTGGCATCTACAATATGGCAGGTCAGAAGCTGAACGTAGGTCGTGCTCAATTGCAGAAGGGCTTCTACATCATTGATGGTGCGAAGGTTTACGTGAAGTAAATAAATGGAATAGTGAAAAAATTACAAATAAGACAAATCAATTAATTAATATTTTAAGAAACAATGAAAAAGGAATATATTCAACCCGAGATAGATAAGGATTTCCTCACAATGGATGAACTGGTTATGCGTCCTCATTCCGTTCCACCAGTTTATCAGGAGGATGGTGATGCTAAGTCGCGCTTCTCAGAAACAGACGAAACTGGCGAACAGAAAAGATGGGGTGACCTTTGGTAAAAACTTCATAATACAGAAATTAGATACATTCTAAAATTTTTTATAAGCATTTAATATTTAAGGTAGTAAGATACCATTGGAAGGAGCGAGATGTGAATCTGGCTCCTTTTTTATTCTTTATAGGCAGTCGGTTTTAAAGACGCCCTCCTTCGCTTGTACTGTTGTTCTCCTTCGATTGTACTAATGCTCTCCTTCGATTGTACTGATGCTCTCCTTCGCTTATACTGACGTTCTCCTTCGATTGTACTGAGCCATTCCTTTGATTTTACTAAAATGCCGAGCCCTCAACGAAATTATGGCGAGCCTTCGCCATCGCAACGCCGAAGGCTCGCCAAGTCGATGCCGAACCTTCGGCAACTAGTTAAATCCAAAGGAGCGGTCCAGATAATCCACACATGCGATTCGGATAATCCCCTCATGCAGTTGACTTATGCCGAACTAAAAGTTCTGAAAAAAACCTAAAGCAAATCCTCTTTTTTCCCATTTCCCAACTGCATTTATGATGCTGATTGATACTTATTTGTCTCAAATACATGTCTTTTTGTTTTATTTTTCGTTATTTTACGTGTTGATTGATTTTTTTTCTTAAAAAATTATTGGAAATAATAAATAAACTATTATATTTGCAGAGATTTTAGAGGAAAGGTACCAACTTTAAGAAATAGCCTAAATTTAATCAACTATAAATTCAAGCTTTTCTTTATTTTTGAGAGGACAAACAACCCTAATTAATAAGAATTATAAGTTTAACATTAAATAAAAAACGATTATGAAGAAAAATTTACTAAAAGCATTTATGTTTGCTGTGCTTGGTGTTTTTTCGATGAACACTTTTGCACAAGAATCTGACATTGAGGATGCTATTGTTGCAGTGGTTTCTAATAAGTGGATTCCACAAGAGGGAACTACCTATTCTGAAGTTGGTGATGTTCCTACATTCGTCTGTGGTCATCCAAGTGGAAAGGATATCACCTATGTGACAAGTCCTGAATTCAGTCTGATTACACAGTCAATCACAGTTCGTTACACCATCGAAGCTCATACAGATGCTGATTGGAAGAACGATGTAGCTACTGAGTGTAGATTTAATTATGTGAATACTTCTGGTGAGCCTGCTGAATACAGAGAGGTATGCACAGATTATATTCATAAGGATGGTAAGATTATCATTGAAAAGACTTTCACTATTCCAGCTGACTGGCAGGAAGGCACTGAAGTTAGAACAACTGTAAGTGTGGGTGCTAAGGGAGGAAACATTGTGACTCCAGAGAATCTGATTGTTACTGCTCCTGTATTGTATATCAGCGAAATGTCAACAGAAAATACGGAAAAGATTGAATGGAACGAAGGTAAGAAGATTCGTTTGGGTATCTTCCGTAAATTTACTAATGAAAAGTGGTACACATTGTGTTTGCCTTTTGAAATGACTCAGGAAATTGCAGAAACAGTTTTTGGTCCTGGCACACAAATCAAGGTGTTTGGCGATGTAACTGAAGTGTACAATTCCAAGGGCATTATGAAGAAGGCTACTTTCAACTTCTATAATGCTACATTCACTGAAAAAACTGGCTATCCTTATCTCATTAAGGTGGGTGATGACAAAGTTGATAATCCTCAGTTCAATGGTGTAGTAGTTTCTAAAGATGTTGAGCACCCTGAAATAACGGCTGACGGATCTGGTAATATTTATACTTTTAATGGTAATCTCGACAGAAAGCACTATATGGTAACAGAAGGTACTATGCATATTTTGCAGGATAACAAGATTCTGCAGTGTACTGACGATGATATCACTATGTTCAAGGGTTTGCGTGGTTGGTTCCACTTTGTTGAGGCTCCAAACACTAATTTCCCTAAGGACATTGACCCAAGTTCTTCTTCTAGCGTTCATGATTTCTCGTTTGCAGTCTATGATGAATTCTATTCAAATATCAAGTCTGTTACTACTCAGAGCTTGAAGAAGGAAGGTATTTACAACATGGCTGGCCAGAAGGTGAATGCTGTTCGTAATGAATTGCAGAAGGGCTTCTATATCATCAATGGTGAGAAAGTCTATGTGAAGTAAAGTTGTGAATCAGTTTTTCAATTAGTCAATC
>JAGBPZ010000116.1 GCA_017633115.1 Erysipelotrichaceae bacterium
GCCGGCTTAGCGCAATTGGTAGAGCAACTGACTTGTAATCAGTAGGTTGAGGGTTCAAGTCCTTTAGCCGGCACCAGTGGAGAGATAGCGAAGTGGCTAAACGCGGCTGACTGTAACTCAGTTCCTTTTGGTTCGGTGGTTCGAATCCACCTCTCTCCACCATCTCTATTGGGGTATAGCCAAGTGGTAAGGCAACAGACTTTGACTCTGTCATTCGTTGGTTCGATCCCAACTACCCCAGCCATAACATGACTCGCTAGCTCAGTCGGTAGAGCATCTGACTTTTAATCAGAGGGTCAGGAGTTCGAATCTCCTGCGAGTCACCATTCCTGCGGGTGTAGTTCAATGGTAGAACTTCAGCCTTCCAAGCTGACTACGTGGGTTCGATTCCCATCACCCGCTCCAATCGAGCATATGTTACGACGTTAGCGTTGTAACTTTTTTTATGCCTTAATAACTTTAAAGCCCACTTAACCAAACACAATCGTTTGATCAGGTGGGCTTATTATTATTTTAATAAATATGAATGGATAGCCATGCCTACGCCATCATGGTCATTATCATCAACGATGACATCCGCTTCTTGTTTGACGCGATCATTGGCATTACCAACTGCAATCGATAATCCCGCTATCGCTAAAACATCGAGATCATTATCACTATCACCAACCGCAATCGTCTTACTAACAGGAATACCCAGATACTCACACAGATCAATCAATCCCTGTCCCTTGCTGACGTCAATTGGAGATATTTCTAAAGATGTTTCTTCAGCATAAGCTAAGCTTAATGGTAAATGTTTAATACGCTCATAGGTACGATTCCTTCCTTCAGGTGTCGCATGATAAAAATTAACTTTACCATAATCTTTGCCACGCATATAAGTATTCAGGTCATCAAAGAATGTCCCATGTTGTTCATACAGAGGTTTATAGACTTCCATATGAAAATCTTCAATATGATCCAAATCAGAGCGATTGAAATCAATGCTCCTTTCACTAATTCCCTGAATCATGATTGACTCCAGCTTAGCTGCATCGAGAATGGCATCAAGTATATCATGAGGTATCCCAACACTTTTCACTACCTGTTGATTGCTAAAGTCATAAATGAGAGACCCACTTGCAAGAATACCATAACGTATATTCTTCAATTGATCTAAATAATCACTTAACTCAATAAGTGCTCTTCCCGTTGAAAAAACAATCACTTTCCCCTTTTCGACTGCCTCATCAATAGCATCTATAGTGACCTGAGAAATAGTCTTATCACTGCGAAGCAGGGTCCCATCCATATCAGTTGCAAGTAATTGATATTTAGTCATTCGCTGTATCTTCTCCATTAGACGCAATGACTTTCTTATACCAATTGAATGATTTCTTCTTGTAACGTTTCATATCACGTAGATCATAATCACCACGGTTGACATAGATCACGCCATAACGTTTTTCCATTTCGGCATGGGAAGACAGGATATCGATTGGTCCCCACATCAGATAGCCACGACAGTCAACACCTTCATCAATCGCTTTACCAATTTCATCGATATGCAAGCGCATATAATCGATACGACCATCATCGATGACAGTACCATCAACAAGTTCATCACGCATACCAATACCATTTTCTACAACCATTAGTGGTAAACGATATTTGCCTTGTAAATCTTTTAAACCAACTCGTAAGCTGACAGGGTCAATTGTCCAGCCCCATTCATTGGCTTCAAGATATGGATTGAAACGAATATCCTGAGTTGCAGAAGCAACCAGTGAGAAATAATAAGACAATGTCAGCCAGTCACATGTATTCGCTTTAAAGAGTTCTAAATCACCTTCAACGATGTCTGGCATCGTACCTTCTTTTTCCCATTTATGCCACATGAAGTTTGTATAAGTACCATAAGCAAACATATCAAAGTACATATCCATAACGGCCATCTGATCTTGCGCTTTGGCGACATCAAGTGGATGAGCAGTCAATGGATGAACAGGAATATAAATAACCATACCAAGAGCTAAAGCATCAGGAATTGTATGAACTTTTTCCACAACTTTGGCATGGGCAACAAAGGTATTATGAACCAGCTGGTTGACAAATGATTTTTCATCAACACCTTCAGGACAAACGGCACCATACTGGATCTTACTTTCACCAGGCATGCCAATTGAATTCTGTTCATTGAATGAAATCCATTTCTTAACACGATCACCATAGCGATCAATCATCTTATAAGCATAAGTGACAAACAAATCAACAACTTCACGTGAATAGAAGCCATTATACTTTTCATACAGACACTGAGGCATTTCGAAATGGTATAAAGAACACATTGGATCCATACCATGAGCAATCAATGCATCAATAAAACGGTCATAGAAGGCCATGCCTTCTTCAGAAAAATGGACACCATCTGGCTGAACACGTGACCAGTCTATTGAAAAACGATAACTATTGAAACCTAATTCTTCAAATAGTGTGAAGTCTTCTTCATAACGATGATATTCATCAATACCATCTTCAAATGTACTTGGTTTAAAATTAGCATCCTTTTTAAAACCACTTGGGCCTTCTAAAGGAATCAAATCGCAAACAGCTGGTGACTTGCCACCTTCTGTATAAGCACCTTCACTCTGATGGGCTGTGACAGCACCGCCCCAATAAAAACCTTTAGGGAAACTCATCTCCATCTACCTCCTTAGTTATAATTTTATTATAAATGAATGATACATTTCTGAAAAGAAAGCGAATGAATTTGTCGCTTTTATTTCCCAAAATAAAGCACCGGAAAGCAGTCAATTGACTAACTTCCGGTGCTTTTTAGCTTAATTGCTGACGCGAATAAAGTGACCTTCAAAAATGAAATAACGATATTCACTATACTTGTCCATATAGCCTTCAAAGTTGAAATGATCTTCACTGAGATTTTCAGCCATATTCTCAATTCTGACAATCAGTTCTTTACTGTTTGTCAGAATCAGGCGAACACGGGTTTCGTCTGCTTTTTCAGGGGCATAGACAATATCACTGATACTGTTACGAATCAACTCTGGTACCTGAACATATTGTTTGGCGAACTGCTTGATCAATTTCATTGATTTGAACTGAGCCATATATGGCAGCTGATTCATATTGTCAACATACATAGCTTCAGTCAGTTGTGTGACACCGCCTCCTGAATCAATAATATAAGTCGCATCTTTAAATTCAGTAAAAGCTACAATATCCTTTTCCGTGACTGTGATTTTGATTGTTCCCAATAAACCTTTTTTGACTTTGGCAGATTCAATCAAATCAATACTTTCAACGTCTCGTTTCAAAGTCGCTGAACTTGTGGTCAAGAAGATGGATGATTTATCGACTGATAATGCCGCTTCAATGATTGATGTTTCAACAAGTTTATTGCCTTCGATGGTAATACCCTGAATTTTGGATAAATCAGAGAGGAAATAACCGATCATCAACAATGAAATCACAACGACGATTCCAATACGTTGATAAAGACGGCGTTTTTCTTTTTTACGCTGTTCAAGGATGACATGACGAGGATCATCATCATATTCTTCATAATCATATTCATATTCGACATTTTCTTTTGTCTTACGTTTGAAGCGTTCTGGCCATTTTAAATGTGGCAGATGAATTTTTGGTTTAAACTTCAACTTCATGATCATCCCCCCCTCTCTCATCATTGTGGCTCTTATTTTACCACACTCAAACACTTATGAACATGGTTTATTCATTATAAAACGAAAAGAAAATGCTGTCAGAGACAGCATTTTAAGACATTATTGGGTCAAAACACCATTTATTTTTCCCAAGGGAAAGTATAGTCAAGTTTGTAAGCGTCACGAACAGCCATAAATTCTTTTTGTACAGCTTCTCCGATAGGTACGCCTTTATCTTTACGTTCCTGCCATACCAGGTATTCTTTTTCACCTGCAGTAAAGATTTGTTTAGCGCCAGGAGCTTTAGCTGATTGACGTAAATCTCTTAAGATATCCCCTGCAGTTTTGCGGAATGATTCTTCACCGAGGAAGAATTCAGGGTTAATAACAATAAAGAAATGACCTAAATGATATGGCTTCTTATTACCATTTTCATCACGATCAACAAGCGCCTTCAAGAACTGACCGCCCTGAAGTGCAGCTGATAAGATTTCTACAACGGTTGCATAACCATAACCTTTATAACCAGCGAGATCTTCACCGATACCACCTAATGGTGTCAAAGCTGCTTTTTCAGTTGTTAAATCAGAAAGAATCTGAACGCTGTCAGTCATTGCTTTACCATCACGACCGATGACCATGCCTTCAGGTGTATCCTTACCGATACGGGCATAATATTCTATTTTACCTCTTTGAGTAATTGAAGTTGCACAGTCTAAAACGAAATCAAATGGTTCATCAGTTGGGAAAGCGAATGTCAATGGGTTAGTACCAAGCATATTATCAACACCAAATGTAGGTGCGATTGATGGACGGGCATTTGTACCTGAAATACCTAACATACCCTGTTTTGAAGCCATCATAGCCCAGTAACCAGCGATACCAAAGTGGGTTGAGTTACGAACAACAGCCATACCCATACCATATTTCTTAGCTTTTTCAATGATTGTATTCATAGCTTTGTATGATGCAACCATACCCATACCATCATGAGCATCAACAACTAATGTAGTTGGGGTATCTTTAATCACTTCATAGTTAGTGACTGGATTTTGAATACCAGCATTAATGCGATCGATATAAATTGGTTTAAAGCGATTGCAGCCATGACTTTCAATACCACGACGGTCACTTTCAAGTAATACATCAGCACAAATTTTTGCATCCTCTTCAGGAACACCTGCTGCGACAAAAGCATCAATCATAAATTTGTTGATAAAGTCCCATGCAATATAAGGACGTGTTTCTGCCATATTGACTCCTCCTCTAGCTACTCTAATAGTTTAAGTTTCCTTATTACACCCATTATAGCACGCTTTAGTGGTCCATCCTAAAATAAAATTACGAACTCTGAAAACATAACGAAAAAGCTCCGGAGTAATTCCGGAGCCATTCTTTTTATCGAAATATCATATATGAGAAGGAAAAAATAGGGGTGATGCTTTGTCGGCATACTTATTGTCTAATGACAATGCCACTATAACCTTCCCCTAAAAGTTTGAAAAGTCTTTTTCTTCCTCTTTTAATATCATTAACAAATTCTTGTTAATATATAGGTCGTTTTTGTAAATATCATTTACATTTCGATAGATAATCATTAATCATATCAAGCTCTTCGCGATGAATACAGTGCTTGATTGTTTGCTTCTTCACAGCTTCCATGAGTTGATGCAGATCCATCCATTTAACACTTTCAAGTTCTTCTTTTTGTAAATTCAAGTCTTCATCATTAAATGCTTTGGTACATAAATAGACTGTACTGAGCTGATTATTGTTGAAAGGCTTATGATGGAAAATGTTTGATGATGACGTACGAATCGTGCCTAAACGAACTAAATCATCCGGAGTGATCATGAGACCTAGTTCTTCCTGTACTTCGCGTAAAGCCGTGATATCATCGGAGTCACCCGCCATAATATGACCTGCTGAAGAAATATCATAGCATCCTGGATAAGAGTCCTTATCCTCAGCACGCTTCTGTAATAATAATTCCACCCCATCATTGTTCTGACGCATACACCACACATGCACCGTACCATGGAGACTGCCATCACGGTGGGCTACAGTACGTTCTCTGATGATGCCGGTTTTTGAACCATCTTCATTGAGAATATCAAAAAGTTCCATCGGTTTTCCATTAAGTGTCGCTTCAACAAGTCCACTTTGACCATCATAAACAAGCTTCAAAGAGAAGAATGGTTCATCATCATCAAGAAGTCTAAAAAATATACGATCGCCTTCCCAAAGATTGAGATGCCATACATCTGCTTTGTCGACCCATTCCAAAGTGCCTTCATCACAGTTGATGAGTTCCCCTTCAAAACCTGTAGCAGTAAACAATGACATATATTCTGTAACTCCTGTTCCCGATACAAAAGTCACCAGACCACGATAACGATAATCTGTTAATGTCAATCCCGTTTCTTCCAGAACTTCACGTTTGACACACTCTTCAGGACTTTCATCTGTCTTAAAATGACCACCAACACCGATCCATTTATCTTTATTGATATCATGTTCCTTTTTCACACGATGAAGCATTAAATAGCAATTGTCCTTTTCCAGATAACATAAAGTCGATAACTCAGCTTTCATTGTCTTCTCCTTCAACATAATGACGTACTTCGTTCAATAATTGTGGGAATGCTTTTAAGATACGCAGTTCGGGAGCCTTTAATGGAAGAGGCAATTTATCAAACTGCTTTTGTTTCAACATTTCGTAAATATCATCGCGTGTAAAGCGATATTCCTGCAGCTCACTACGTAAAGCAATCAGTTCTTTGCGAACAGTTTCAAGGCGTTCTTCAAGATGTGTTAACTGGGCCACGGTGATACCAAAGTCAACCGCAATCAATGTACAAAGCATTGTCGACACAATAATATTTTGTATGAACCCATGGGCTAAGATACGTTGATTTAAATCTGGCTGTATGAACATCACACAAACAACAGAGAATAAACCAAAGACCAAAAAGCCAGCCAGACAAATACGACCATTAAGATTAAAATGCATTTGTGAATAATCCCACCAGCGACGATGATAGATTTTTTCCATCACATAACTAGTCGCATATTCAATCACACAGGCAACAACCGCCCCTTCAAGAAAGATGGAATAAAACTTTTCATCAGGGCTAAACAGGATACTGACAGCAAGTGCCCCAGCACCATAGATAGGTACAACTGGACCATTTAAAAAGCCTGAATTATGTATAGGATGATGGGTCAAGATTGGACAGACCAATGATTCCCATACCCATCCCGCAACAGCATAAATAAAAAAAGAAATAATCAATACACAAATTCTATCATAGTAGGCTATCACATGAATCACCTCGCTGTATCATTCTAACACAGTCTCAAATAAAACCAAAATAAAAAACCACATTTTGTGGGTTAATCGTAAGTGTCAAATAATACGTCTATATAATAAACAACCCCCAACAGAATGATTGTACTCTGTCATTCCATTGGGGGGGTTGTTTACACTACGAAAAGGTCATATTTGCATGCCCTTCACTCATCTATAAAGTTCTTTTGGCAGATCAGCCATGACATGGTAGTTATCACTTTTAGAGGCGGGAAAAGCATCGTTGAATGATTTGAATTTTTGTCGCTCATAATCTTCGTTGGTGAATGACTGAACGATGCAAATACCACTCAGAGAATCAAACAAAGTGGCATTAACATCGCCGATACGGCGTCGATTATCATCGAAGGTCCAACGCATACGCTTGTTTTGAGAAAAGCTGAACATGGCCATTATAATCGTAACAGCAAGCAGGATGAGAGCCAGCGGCAGATGGGTCATTGATAAAATAGGGAAAAAGAGTTTTGTGCAAAGCTCAAATTCAAGTAATCAAAGAGCAAGACAGGCTTAAGAGTATACCGCTAATATAAATGCATTGACACTTGATTTGACACGTCGTAGAATCGATAACGGTAGAGCTAGTGCTTATTTGATTTTCATCAAATAATCAAGACCGAGTGATTATCAGAAAGCATTGGACGCTCTTTCAAGCAATCAATGATTATGGTGCGTATGCCAATATGGTGTGGTAACACATCGAAAGAAGAGTTGGGAAGCTCTTCGCCAGACAACTGGTAAGAATACGCAAAGGTCATCATACAGGACGCGATAAAACGTCTGAGCTCGTTGAATAACGGGTTCCCTGTCATAAATAACCGGCTGAAGAAACAATTGTTCAGGAACGACCGTTGAGAACAATGCTTCGCAAGGGCTATACAGCATGCAAAACGGTTACTATGATAACAGGATGATCAATGGGTAAGAAGTCCGAGTCCCGCAAACAAGGGCGGTACCTAGTCTTAATGACAGTATGAGTACGAAGCTAAGGAAAGTACATCGTAGGTGTATAGCATTTTGTGGCTCCAAAGGCAACGAAACTATGCCTACTGCACATCTACATCCACATGTTTTTTAGCTAAATGGTATAGCATTTCAATTAGGATGAAAGGGATGCAGGTTCGAATCCTGCAAAAGCAACCACAAGCAAAAGCCAGTAGGCATCTGAAACGAAAATGTGTTAAATCCACAGCCGTCAGGTAATGTGGAATGACAAAATCCGCAAGATTATGTCATTTGGTTGAACAAGTAGGTATTATGAGAGTCTGTACACCTCTTATAAGATCAAAAAGTAAGCCGAGTAGTTTAAGATGAAAGCAGGCACAGCCGCCTGTTAAAAAAAGGCACACATGATACGTACGTATCGAAAGATACGTGGAAACGGTCTAAACCCGAACGGGAATGAAAGATCTTAAGCGTATTGAGAGCACCTGTATTCTCAAGGTGCTTTTTATGTTGCACTGTTTTGACAAATCACTTACACCAAAACAATAATTGATTCGTATTCTATTAGGTGGTTTTGTCATTTTAAGCCAATCTTAGATTGTTAGAAAAATATAGGCAAAACTGCTCTGACTATTTATAATATAGCTTAGAAGTATTTTCCTAACACGTTGAGATATCATTGCATATAATAATGAATTATTGAGCCTGTCAAAGGCCAAGCAGGATGTTATATGGGATAATTCAAAAAGAATTCAATTATAAAAGTATGTGGAGAGAAAGGCTATGGATGTATTAAAACGATTGATGTCATTAATCATATCACTTGGACTGGTTATGTCGATGTGTGTCACTGTTTATGGAGAAGATGATCCTATTGATAATTCAGAGGATTACCAGATCAATGAAGAGCTCACTTTGGATGAACAAAGTGATGATACGGCAGACCAGCTGTTAGAGGAAGGAACAACATCGGATAAGACTGACAGTGTCAAGCTGAATGAGGACTTAAATCCGGCTGATTATACCTTAGAAGACTGGATACTCATCCATCTGCAAAACAAAGCGCCAATAGTTGATGTTGAGTATTATCATACGAATGACACAACTTGTGAGAAGATTATTGACAGTTTTCTTGTCAGCCATTATCTGGTATACAAATCTGTGACTTCTAGAGGATATTCATCTGCAGACGGCATTTGTGAGTCTCTTGATTTCGAGTATCAGGACGTCGATCCTGAACTTGATCCAACAGGCAAAACGCTTGATGAATGGATTGCTCTTAATCTGAGCAAGAGAATTGAAATCATTGATACAGAATACTATGAAGCAACACAAAACCTGACAATCGAGAAGGCTGAAAAAGCTTATATCAATTGCCAATATAATCACCTTGAATACTGTTATGTGAATACTGGAGCATATGGTATTTCGCAAGGTCAGATACAAGCAATCTATGATCCTGATGTTACTGACGCTGATGTTGCCGCATTCAAAACAAAATGTGATGAAATCATGGCACAAATCGATAATTCATGGACAGATTTACAGAAAATATTGTTCATCCATGACTATATCGTTACGCATACAGTCTATGACTATTCACTAAGCAAGTATTCTGCCTTCAACAATATCGTTGAAGGGTCCTCGGTCTGCGAAGGTTATGCCCTTGCCTTTAAACATTTCATGAATCTGCTTAATATTCCTTGTGAGTACATCGTTTCTGAAGAAAGTAACCATGCCTGGAATGCAGTTAAGGTCAACGGGTACTATTACTACATTGATGTGACCTCCGATGACCCAGAGATGGATGATAAGGATGAAGCGACTTATTGCCGACATAAGTATTGTCTTCTTACGAAAGATGAATTTTACGGCACCAATCTTCATGAATATGATGACTGGAAGACGCCAGATGGCACCGATGCATTTAATAAGATTATAACTGGCCTCAGCTTTGAGACAGGGTCTACATCATTTCTCCATTATGTCCTCAGAGCTTTTGTCCAAGGTGACTATTGTATGTATTATCCGGCTGTCGTAGGTGATACGGCTCTCGATATCTATCGTTACGATTTTTTAACTAAACAAAGAGAAAATCTATATACAATTTATAATACCGCTGCAGCTACATATACCGGGAAAACTGTCACTCCTGATGTAAATATTGTGCTTGCTGATGGCACAAAGCTGACAAGCAGTCAATACACCGCCACATGTGATAAAACGATCAAAAATATAGGTACATATCAAATTAAGGTTGCTGTCAATCAATACAGTGATATGAAGTATCCAGTCACACTAAAGGTCAACCCAGCAGGGACGAAGATTAAGAAGCTGACTAAAAAGTCCAAGGGCTTTAAGGCGACATGGACGAAGAAAACTGATCAGGTTGATGGGTATCAATTAGAATACAGCCTCTCGAGCAGTTTCTCGGGCAGCAAGAAAGTCAGCATCACTAAGAATAAGACAACCTCAAAAACAGTGTCTAAATTAAAGAAAAAGAAATACTATTATGTCCGCATCAGAACTTATAAGAAAGTAAGCGGAACAACATATTACTCAGTCTGGTCAGCAAAGAAAAAAGTGAAGACCAAATAAGTATAAAATAAAATATTAACACAAAATATAAAAAAGCTGAGGCTGTGTGTCATGACACATGATCTCAGCTTTCATTTTTGGTAAGCGATACGTCTATATAAAAAATAGCCCCCAACAGAATGAACGTTCTCCATTCTTCGTCACTGTATTGCATTCGCATAATAAAATACCTCTCACTACTGACAATTTCATCAGCAGTGAGAGGTTTGTGACGAAGGCGAATTATTTGACGCTTACGGTTAATCACTGACATCGTCATCTAATGCGATGCGTAGAGCATAATCTGGGAAAGCTTCACTCACCTCATTATAGACCTGTTCGTAAATATCAAGACGATTGTCAGATTCAAAACCAATAACGATATCAAATTGAATCAAATGTTCTTCCTGATTGACATAGAAGCCATGGAACTGTTTGACATCCTCAAACTGGCGGAGAATCTGAATAACACGTTTACGGATTTCGATCACATCTTCGTGACGGGTATTATGGCTGTAGATACCAATTGTTTCTAAAATAACACCATAATCTTTGATGACCTGTTGCTGGATATCGCGTGTCATAACATCAATTTCCTCAGCTGTCATGACATCTTCAACTTCAACATGAATTGATCCACGATACTTATCAGGACCATAGTTATGCAAGAATAAGTCATAAGCACCTAAAACTTTAGGGTGAGCTATGACTGCCTTTTTAATATGATGAGATAATTCTGGATCAATACGTTCACCTAATATCTCACTCAATGTATCTTTAAGCATTTCTAACCCTGCTTTGATGATGACAATAGAAATCACTGCTGCTAAATAAGCTTCAACACTAATATGTAAAGTCATATATAAGATGGCTGCAACTAGTGTCGCTGAAGAAATGATGGCATCATTTGATGCATCAGCTCCAGAAGCTACCAATGAATCTGAGTTGACTTTCTCTCCAACGCTCTGAACATAACGACCTAAGACAATTTTGACAATAACACCAACAGCAACGATAATCAGTGTCACTGGTGAATAGTCAGGCAGTTCTGGATGAAGAATTGATTTCACTGATTCCACCAAGGCGGTCACACCAGCATATAAAACAATGACTGAAATCACGGTCGCACTTAGATATTCAATACGGCCATAACCAAATGGATGTTCCGCATCAGGCATCTTGGCTGCAAGTTTGGTCGCAATGATTGTGATGAGCGAACTTAATGCATCAGACAGATTATTAACGGCATCCATGACAATGGCAATAGAATGTGCCAATAGTCCGGCAGCCACTTTAAAACCAGCTAGAAAGACATTGGCAATAATGCCGATGACACTGGTACGTACGATAATGGTATCACGATTGTTTGTTTGATTCATAGTTTCCGCTCCTTTCTATTTTTCGTGATTCAATTGTGCTAAATCTATTTTATAGAGGTGACATCAATTTGTCAACGAATATGCTTTGATTATAAGTGGTGATCACGCATATGCTGACGTCTGATAGTCATAAATGACATCATATAAAGTGCCACTACATAAGTTGCAAAAGCACCAATATCATTGACAGTGATCAAACCATCAAATAAACCATGCAAACAAATTGGCACAAATAATGCCAGGAATAAATTAATGTATTGCATGGTTGTCTGTCGACGTAAAGAATAGCTTTTCGCATTGGCGAAGAACACACCCATTGGAATCGAAAAACATAAGTGTCCAGGCACTGATAGAATCGAACGTATGACAGCGACACTTAAGCCTCCGCGGAATACATAAATCACATTTTCTAATAACGCGAAACCAAGTGATGAAGCAACGGCATAAACAATACCATCGAAATGATAGTCAAAGTATTTTAAACGCCAGCAGCCAATGGATAAAGCGATGAGCTTGACCAATTCTTCAGAAAAGGCAATCCCAATGAAATTTAAAGCAATAATATAACCATATGAATATGGATCAAAGAGCACACCCATAAGTGGCATCAGAATCGTTTCTAAAATAATGGCAGCAGCACCAGAAAGTGCTCCAAAAAACATAACACGGACAATTTCTTTGATTGGTTCATGTTCAACCTTATCTTGAGTGTAGATATAATACATCAGCCCCAAAACAGGAATACTTGCTGCCATCAATAAAATCGATATATAGGTCATATAAGGACTAAAAAACATAATTAATATCCTTTCAGAACAACAGTGATTGGCTCATGTTCGACCGAAGGTAAGAACACGTTCAATAAATCACTTGTTTTTATTTTAATACTCGAGGTATTGACGCATGGATGACAGCCAATTTCTTCAAGCTTCAGTAAATCTTCATCAATCAATAATTGCACACGATGGTTAATATCATTGATCAGTCCCATAACGGATAAAGAACCTGGTTCGATATCAAGGAATTCAAGCATTCTTTCAGCTGATGCAAAAGACAGTCTGGCTGAATTGATTTGCTTTGATAGTTCTTTTGTTTTAAACGGTTTATCACCAGGCATCATCAACAAATAAAACAATGTCTGTTGACGATTGCATAGAAGCAGATTCTTACAAATCGGTGCGCCTAAAGCTTCGCTGATAGCCACACAATCTTCCATCGTATTAGCACGTGGGTGATCGATACGTTTATAGTCAATATGGTAATAGTCAAGATAAGTATAGACACGCAGTTCGCGTGATTCTCTTTCATGGTCTCCCATAGAAATCCCTCACTTTATATTTGTATAGTCTTCATTATTATCAAAACATTCTATATTGTCAACATTAGTTTGTTTATTGATATTTAGCCTAATGTTAATTTGTCCACAAATATATTGACATATGACAACTAATTCACTTAAAATATAAAGCGTAATGTTTATATATGACATATATCACATATAACATCACTAGTATTTTATCATATGGGAGGTATCTTATGAAAAAAGCATTTTTAAATGTGATCGCAAACGTCTTAACAATCATCGCCAAAGGGAGTTTAATTCCGCCTTCAAGATTGAACTGTTACGAACCCGCAGTTCCTACAGCACTCAAAAAGCAGGATTAAGCGATGAATTTCATTGTCATTGACGACAATCAGCATCATTTAGAAATCGTCACAAAGGCATTAGAAAAGACATACCCTGATGCCTTTGTGGTTTCTTGCAATGATTATTCAAGTCTCAAGGATTTTACGACCCCTTACGATGTTGCCTTGATCGATATGGTGATTCAAAAGAAAAGTGGTATTGAAATTGCGATTGAACTGCGCAAGATATACCCCCAACTGAAGCTCGCTTTTATGTCAAGTCACAATAATTTGATTTTCAATGTTCAGGAACTCGATGCTCTTTGTTTTATCAGAAAAGACCATTTTAAAAATGATTTTGCGATTTTCAATCGCCTACTAAAGCGGTATCTCGAGCAGAATAAAATGTTGGTGTTTCACCTTTATGGTCAGAATCGCCAACGAGACAATATGATCTACATCAACACCAGTGATATTGTCTATTTCGATGCTCAGGGAGACTGTATTGAAATCCACCTGTATTACACATCTTATAAAGTCATGTGCCGTTTTAAAGACTTCATCCGCCTGCTTGATGGATTAAAACAATTTGAACGTATCCATCGTTCAATTGTCATCAACATGAGATACGTACAATTCATCGATGATCAAAAGATCACTATGAAATGTTCTTACAAAACTATTTGCCTCCGCCCTTCCCGTTCGTTTCACAAACACTTTTTACAAGCTTTTAAGGAGTACATCGCCTTATGATGACATATATCGCTAATATTGCTGAAGCTATAATTGCAGCATTCGTTTTGTACAGTTTATGTGATATCAAACACCGATCATTCTTGATTGTTGTGACCTTTCTGACATTCATCTTAGAATACATTGGCGATTACTTTAGTCTAAATGATTTACCTTTACTATTTTCTTACCTTATTGGCTGGTTCATAATCGCAGTTGTTTATGATCCTCATCACTTTTTACAAAAAGCTTTTGTGGTCATACTCAACAACCTGATCATCGACATTGGTGCCATCATTGCGATCATATTATTTGTCAATATTAATATCAGTCTAATGATGTGTGCAGCGAAACTTATTCAACTGATTCTGAGTGTAGGGTTAATTAAATATTATCACCACTTTTCTGATATTAAGTCTCGTTATTGGATGCCTGTATTGGCTTCACTGGTTCTCTCACTAGCCATTCTTGATTTGATCATGAATATTCACTTTACGAATGATTATCATGATCTTCTCCTTTATGCCCCATGGCTCACCCTTGGTGTGATCGCACTCACATTAAGTACACTTGTGAATCTTGAACACTCAAATAATGAAATCAAAAAGGCAACTATTGAAAACAACAATCTCAAAAACAAACAGATTACTTATGATTTAATGAATCATACCCGTCATGAGCTTATCGTTTTAAGACATGAATTAACTTATGATATGATGTTAATCGAACAGTATCTTAAAAACAACGACCAGGAAGAAGCCCTGACTTTAGCCAAGGATTTCATTAAACGTGTAGGCACGACTTCACAAGTTTTTACAACTAGTAATCCGATTCTTGATACCATTTTGTCACTTAAACTCAATGACCTCTCCATGGTTACAACGATGATCAATATTCCTTATGATGATTTCTACAACCGCATCGAAGTGATTAATTTGTTGCTTTCATTTTTAGATTTAAAAACTGATAAAAATGATTTAGGAATGACAATCAAAGACAATCAGGACAGCTGTATTGTTCAGTTTACTGGTAACTATCAATTCATCCATAAAAAAGAGTATGAAAGTGTACGTCAACACTATTCACATATCATCATGTCCTATGAATTATCTTCAGATCCTGATTTTTCAATCATGCGTATAAAACTTGATAAACATTATTATGAAGCCTCTTAGTCATTATCTCGCCAAAGAGTTAACACTATCTCAGGATGAAGAAGAAATCATCGCTTATGGATTATTTGTTTTTCTATTTAACGGTGCCAGCATTGCCCTAATGATGAGCTTCGGTCTTATACTTGGTTGTTTTAACAAAACACTTTTGTTTATGACAGTTTTCATCCCTTTACGTCTTTTCTTAGGGGGTTATCACAGCTCAACACCACAAAAATGTATATTCTTTTTTACCACCCTGTCATTGATCTTTATTATTGCCGTAAAATATTTATCTAACTCTTTCCCGTTGAGTATTCTAACATTCGCTGCAATGATGCTATCGCTTGCTCGAAATCACCAGACCACACACTATAAACGTCAACCAGTGTTGATTGTCTCACTGTTGAGTGTGATACTGACATATACGCAATCCTATCACTATATTATATGTCTGGCTATTTTGATGAGTCTCTTATTGCTTAATATGAATATTGCTTAAAAACAAAAAAATCCCGCCACTTGGCGGGATATTCATTTTTTATTCGATTTCTGTGAATTTTTCAGCAGGCTGTTTACATAATGGACATTTGAAGTCTTCTGGTAATTCGTCGCCTTCATAGACATAACCACAGACTGAACATTTCCATTTTCTCTTTGGTCCTGTATCTTCAACTTCTTCGACTTTAGGCTTGTTCATATCAGCAACGATCAATTCAGCTAATTCAGTTAATTCGCGTTTATTCTTTAAACGAGACTTAATCAGGATTTCTTTATCGATATAGTTGATATGCTGACATGGCTTCAAGATTTCTTTCATCTTATTCAAAGCACTTGGAGCCCATGAACCATTCTGGATCAAAGCAACTGTACGTTTCTGGAAGTTATGTTCCTGAAGTTCAAGTAATAAGTCCTGCATGCTTGTGAATAATCCAGCATTGTAAGATGCGCTCGCAAAGACTAAGTGAGAATAACGGAAAGCATCAGCAAGTATATAAGAAGCATGAGTATTTGATGCATCATAGATGCGGATGTTTCTTACGCCCTGTTTAGATAATTCTGAAGCTAAGATTTCAGCTGCAGTCTTTGTACCACTGTAGATTGAGCTGTAAGCAATCATAACACCATTGATTTCTGGTTCGTATTTAGCCCATTTGATGTAGTAGTCAATTAATGATGTAATTGATTCTTCAGTATCAAGGATGAGACCATGTAATGGGCAAATCATCTTAATATCTAGAGTGCTGGCTTTTGACAGAAGATCTAAGACCTGAGTGCCATATTTACCAACGATATTTGTGTAGTAACGTCTTGCTTCATCAATATATTTTTCATCGAATGCACGTTCACTTGTAAACAGGTTACCCTGGATTGCACCAAAGCTGCCGAATGCATCAGCTGAGAATAAGATCTTATCTGTTGCATCATAAGTCACCATAGCTTCTGGCCAGTGAACCATAGGTGCCATAACCCAAGTTAATTCATGGTGTCCAGTATTGAATGTATCGCCTTCTTTAATGACCATCTGGCGTTTGCTTAAATCAAAGTCAAAGAACTGCTGAATGAAACGGAATGTCATGGCATTACCAATGATCTTAACCTTTGGATAACGCATGATCAGGTCACCTAAAGTTGCACAATGGTCTGGTTCCATATGGTTAACGATAACGTAATCCAATGTACGATCACCTAATGCAACCTTTAAATTATTGAAGAATGTTTCTGCAACTGAGAAGTCACAAGTATCGAATAAGACGGTCTTGTCATCTTTTAACAGATAAGCATTATAGCTGACACCATCAGATAATGGATATACATTTTCGAACAGGCTCAAGCGATAATCACTGCCACCAACATAGTAGTAATCATTATTGAATTGGCGATAGTTAGCGACTGCTTCAACTTCTCCATCATCTTCCTGAGCTTCAACAAGTTCGAAGTCGCTTGCAGGATGTTTACACAATGGACATACATAGTCTTCTGGTAATTCATCACCATCATAGACATAGCCACAAATTTTGCAGACCCAAGCTTTTTTCTTAGGTTTTGCAGGTTTTGGTTTAATATTAGCGAAGTAGTAAGCGTATGTGACTGATGGTTCATCGCTGATGATTTCAGCATCATCAACGGCTACAAAGAATAATGTGTGAGTTGGTAAATCAACAGTATTGATGACATTACCACTAATATAAGCATTAGTGTATTTTGTCAAATATGGTGTACCATTTTTTGCCGTAGCAACATAATCAATACCATCAAATTTATTGACATCACGACCACTCTGGAAACCAAACTGTTTGAAGATATCAAATGGTACTGTTTCATCTAAAACAGAAACAGTTAATTTCTTTGATTCCATAATGGCATCATGAGTGAAGTTGGCTTTATTGACAGCAACACCCAAAATACATGGTTCAGCACAAAGCTGAGTTGCAGTATTAATAATACAACCAGTTGGACGATCGCCATCGACTGTACCTAATACAAACAGGCCATAGCTTAGAGAAAACATGGCATTAGCATTCATATGCAATTCCTCCTTATAAATGTAGATATATATAAGAATATTATACATTTTTTAACCCTAAAGATAAAGCCGATATGCCTAAAAACCAAGTTGTGAATCCATCGTTTTATGTCATAAAAAACTGTAAAATTTTATGATTTCTATTGACGTTAAAACAATGACGTGTTATATTAATCAAGCAGTCATTAATGGGCCTGTAGCTCAGTTGGTTAGAGCGCACCCCTGATAAGGGTGAGGTCGATGGTTCAAATCCATTCAGGCCCACCATTAATGTTTTTGCGAAGATGGGCCTGTAGCTCAGTTGGTTAGAGCGCACCCCTGATAAGGGTGAGGTCGATGGTTCAAATCCATTCAGGCCCACCATCTAATTATATACCACTACGATGGGGCTTTAGCTCAGCTGGGAGAGCGCCTGCTTTGCACGCAGGAGGTCAGCGGTTCGATCCCGCTAAGCTCCACCATTTTTTTTGCCCAAAATGAGGTCATTACTGATATCAGAATTATCTGGTATCAGTTTTTTTGTGCCAAGAAAAAAACTCATCGAACTCGATGAGTTAGTAAAGCGGTTCATTAGTGCGACCTAGAATGTCACCTAAGGCTTCATAAAGTTCATTTGCCGCATTAGTTGTCATCACCAGCGTGCCAACAACCTCTTCATCAACGTTCACAAAATCACCAGCTTCATTGATGACAGGTACTCCACGTCTTAATACAATGATTGTTTCAGCGCCGCTTTCATCCATGGCACAGCTGAATCCATTGACATATTCTACTTCATTCATAGTCTTTCTCCTTTGTTTCTGTAATCAAAGATGTTGGTGCTAAAGGGACAAACACCTTTAAAATCATTATAAACAAGAAAATTTTGGTTGTCGAGGAAACACATGGTTTTCTGTTAATCTGATGTTGAACAAAAGAATAGAAGCAAAGAATTCAATTCTTTGATTACACTCTTAAATCTAATAGATAAAAGAAAAGCTGTTAGTTTTCCCAATCAAATCCCTCTTTTTATCTCCTTGAAATTGAATGATGCATCACCTTGAATGATAATATTTTATTATTATAATAATTTACTATTGACACGATTGCGTGTGGGAATTATAATTCACTCATGTACTTGATGTACTTACATTCATATTAAAGGAGGGGGAAATTATGGATGTACTAAAAGAAGTATTTGGTATCTGGTACTTAGTGGGAGCTGCCTTAGTCTTTTTCATGCAGGCAGGCTTCGCGATGGTTGAATCCGGCTTCACAAGATCAAAGAACGCTGGTAACATCATCATGAAAAACCTGATGGACTTCTGCTTAGGCACTGTAGCATTTCTATTGATTGGTTATAGTTTCCTATGTGGTGCTGACGTAGCCAAGGGGGTTATTGGCTGGCTGAGCTTCTCAAATGGTCCGTTGGTAGACTTTGCCGGTACTGACTGGTCAACATTTGTTTTTAACCTTGTCTTCTGTGCAACTGCTGCAACAATCGTATCCGGTGCTATGGCTGAACGTACTAAATTTATTTCTTACTGTATTTATAGTTTCGTAATCAGTTTAGTGGTTTATCCAATCGAAGCACACTGGGTATGGGGACCTGATGGATGGTTAACCGCCATGGGATTCCATGACTTTGCTGGTTCTGCAGTTATTCACTATATGGGTGGCTTAACCGCATTAATTGGTGCTTATTTGGTTGGTCCTCGTATTGGCAAGTTCAACGATGACGATACACCAAATGGTATTCCTGGACACAACTTGCCTATCGGTGCACTTGGTTGCTTTATCTTATGGTTTGGCTGGTACGGTTTTAATGGTGCCGCTGCACAGAATGGTATTCAACTTGCAACTATTTTTGCAACAACAACTGTCGCCCCTGCTATCGCTACCGTCACCGTTATGGTAATCACATGGATTAAGTACGGTAAACCAGACGTGGCTATGTGTCTTAACGGTTCACTTGCAGGCTTGGTAGCTATCACAGCTGGATGTGACGCAGTCAATGTGTTTGGTGCATTCATGATCGGTATTTTAGCAGGAATTACAGTCTGCTTCGTTGTCTGGTTATTAGATTATAAATTAATGGTTGATGACCCTGTTGGTGCTGTCGCTGTTCATTTCGGCAACGGTGCTTTAGGTACACTGTGTGTAGGCTTATTTGCCTGTGGTACTGATTCTATGCCTGCTGCCAGAGGTTTATTCTATGGTGGTGGATTTAAACTTCTTAGTGTTCAGGCGTTAGGTCTTTTATCAATTGGTTTATGGACAGTAGTCTTAATGTCAGCAACATTTTTAATCATCAAAGCCACTATTGGTTTAAGAGTCTCTGAAGAAGAGGAAGTTCTTGGTCTTGACCGTACTGAACATGGTTTGGAAAATGCTTATGATGGTTTCGCATTTGAATCTGAAACATATGCACCTAAAGCCTTCAGCAGCAGTGATTTCACACCTATTGAACCTCCACATGTGAACACAGAATCAAAGCAGACGACTTCAACAATGCACAAAGTTGTCATCATCACAAAATCAGATCGCTTTGGTGCTCTGAAAAACGCTATGAACGAAATTGGTGTCACTGGCATGACAACAACTCAGGTTATGGGTTGTGGTATTCAGAAAGGCAAAACCGCTTATTATCGTGGTGCCAAAGTAGAAATGGATTTATTACCTAAGTTAAAAGCTGAAATCGTAGTCTCATCAATTCCTGTTGATACTGTTGTCAAAGCAGCTCAAAAAGCCCTGTATACAGGTCATATGGGTGATGGAAAAATCTTTGTTTACGAAGTGACTGATGTTGTCCGTATTTCATCAGGTGTTCACGGTTCAGCAGCTCTGAAATACGAATAAAAAAGTCTTTAATCTTCATCCCTTTATATTTTCATTCAGCCATAACAGGTCAACCTGTTATGGCTTTTCAATAAAAGAATAAATAACGTCCTCATCATCTTATTAATTAAACATCATATATTCACTTTTTGATCGATGATAAGAAAAAGCATCATCAATTTCAGTTCATTGGGACTTTTTCATTTCCGATTAACACGTTGTTAAGAAACACATGGTTTTCTTGACTTTATATAGTGAAGATGTTTAAATGTCTATGACGAGGAGACAAGTTTATGAAATTTTTTGATTTTCTATATTTTCATTATTACAAAGGAAAAATCCTGTTCTCTCTGGCTGATTTCTTTGCCACAGTTTTCATCTATGTTGGTATTTTATTGACAATCGGTGCTTTAGTCAGCACTGGTACAGTCACCTTTCCAGCCTTAGTTTTAGGGATCGGCTTCTTAGCCGCAGGTATATTGATTAAGATTTACTATTTAGGATTTGCCTTTAAGTAGCGATTGATTCGCTGCTTTTTTTGTCCAGGTAATTTATCAAATCAAGTGCAACACTAACAAAAAAAGAAAAGGTTCATAGAAACCAGTTATAATGTAAGTAACCACACCAACAGAATAACGGAGGTAATCTATGAACTATTGTCATCTTACCATAGATGAGAGATGTTGTATA
>JAGBPZ010000117.1 GCA_017633115.1 Erysipelotrichaceae bacterium
ACGTCTTTTTTCAATGAAAATCAATACTGAGATGGTGTATAATATAATTTAGCGAGGAATAGTTTTATGGCAAAATTCAAAAGAAGAAAAACACAATTTCAAGACCGTCTGTTGATCATCAGTTACTGCATGGCATTACCAGGTAGTCAATTGACTGATGGACGTCATATCAGTATTACCAAGGATGAAGTCAAATTATTGGCTCAAGAAGGAAATATGGCACCAGAACAGGTCGAAAAATATATTGAGGTATATGAAGAAAAAGGCATTAAGGGACTCATGAATATGCATGGTCGCTACATTGCGAAAGAAGGATTCACCGAAGATGATGAAGCTTATGCCGAGAACTTCTTAGAGGAAGTAAGAAATGAAGTGAGAAAAGCAAATGAAGCCAGAAATATGGCTATGCTGCAAAATATGATGGTGCAAAATAATCGTTAGTGGAAGGAGTACATTATGAAAGCAAGTATCATTCAACAAGAAATTAAAAATCGTCAGCATGATCAACTTTTAGCTGATTTATATCAGGATGTCAGCCTCGTTGATTATCATGTTGACCGTTATGTCAAAGCGATCGATCGCTTTATTGAACTTTATGGTGATGACGATGTTGATATTTATTCGGTTGCTGGTAGAAGCGAAATTGGTGGTAATCACACTGACCACCAGCATGGTCGTGTCTTAGCCGCATCAATCAATCTGGATGCAATTGCGATTGCTGCGAAGCAGGATGATGTCATCAAAGTTGTTTCCGATAGTTTCGATATCGATCCAATCAGTATCGATGATTTAGAAATGCGTGAAAGTGAAAAAGGAACATCAGAAGCATTGATTCGTGGTGTTGCTTATAAACTCAAAGAAGAGGGTCATCAAGTTGGAGGCTTTAAAGCTTTCATTACCAGTGATGTCTTAATTGGTGCCGGTTTATCGTCTTCAGCTGCATTTGAGGATATGATTGGTGTCATTCTTTCAGGTCTTTATAATGATATGGCTATTGATTTAGTCGATATCGCAAAAGTTGGACAATATGCTGAAAATGTGTACTTTGGTAAGCCTTGTGGCTTAATGGATCAGTGTGCCTGTGGTGTTGGTGGATTAGTTGCTATTGATTTTAATGATCCATCTAATCCAATCGTTAAAGCTGTTGATGTTAATTTCTCACAGTTTAATACAAGTATCTGTATCGTTGATACAAAAGGATCACATGCTGATTTGACTCATGAATATGCTGCAGTCCCTGCAGAAATGAAGAAGGTTGCCCAGTTTATGGGTGAAGACTTCCTGCGTGATGTTGATGAAGTCGCATTCTATAAACGTATTCCTGAAATAAGAGAAGTTACAGGTGACAGAGGGGTTTTACGTGCAATCCATTTCTTCAACGAAAACAAACGCCCACTCGCTTTGGTAGACGCTTTAGAACATAATGATTTTGAAGGCTTCAAGAAAGTTATCCAGGCATCTGGTAATTCATCTTATAAATTCTTACAGAATGTCTTTGCTGCATCTGATCCACAAAATCAGTCTGTCTCACTTGCTTTAGCCTTATCAGAAATGATTTTAGGTGACCATGGTGTTTGTCGAGTACATGGTGGCGGTTTTGCAGGTACAATTCAAGCATTTGTGGATGATGATTTTGTTGAAACTTATAAAAAATGTATTGAACAGACCTTTGGTGAAGGCAGTTGTCATGTCTTAAAAATCAGACCAAAGGGCGGATTAAAAGTTATATAATGGGTAGAGAAGGACTGCTTCGGCAGTTCTTTTTTTTGCTGTTGAGGGTGAATTTTGTATCCTTGTTGGTGCAAATTCAATCGTTAAATAAGATGCAATCAAAAGTGCATAGTAAGCAGTTATAAGTGTGCATTTTATAGACAAGTAGGCATCTTTATGATATATTTTTAAGTAGAAAAACGATAAAAATAAAGTGAAGAAAAAGGGCAATTATTATGAGAAAAACAATACTAATCTCATGCTCTATCTATTAGTTAAAACAATAATATCGGTTTTGGATTCTTTGTTTTATAAGCAGTCGTTTATTCTAATTTAGGTTTTAATCAGGTTTTCTTTATTTAACGATAATAGTCAACATTAATCATGAACTATAAGATCATATTTCATTTATAGTTGGTGAAAAATGTTGAGTTTTGTCTTTTTTTATAATTTTTTATGGAAAAATAATAGTTAACTATTAATCGTCGCTTTGTCGCGTTAATACGCTATTTGTAATATTTTACTATATTCAACAGCGTTGAATCGGCGAAGCGCGCCCAAAAACAAGGAGAAATGGTACTGAGAATATTATAAATTGCGATATTACGACAAAGGACGATAAAAAAAGAGATGGGTGATTGACCTATGATGAAAAAATATCGTGCATCATTCTTACGTCTTTTAAAAATTCTAAATGTATTGGCAATTACGGGAACTTTTGCGAATGTCTGGCTCAACTACTATTCAAGTCATACGCTGATTCCTTTTGATTACATTGGTAATATCGTTGTCATTTTGGGATTTTTAATTCTATATTATATCTTTTTGAGAGTCTATGAAGGCTTTTTTGTTGAGTATCACAAAGTAATCCATTTGATTTATTCTCAGGTTTTAAGTGTCTTAGTTACAGACGCTTTTTTATATGCAATAATATGCCTGTTTTCATATCGTTTGGCTTATTTTATTCCAGGATTAATCATGTTTTTCTGGCAAGCAGTGATTATCGTTGTATGGTCTATTTTTGCCAAACGTTTTTATTTTTTTGTCACTGATAGACGAAAAGCTGCTGTGATTTGGGATATGCGAACTGATATTCTCAATTTGGTTTCGGAATATTATTACAACAAGAATTATGAGGTTGTTTATGGCGTCAATATCAGACAAGTTGATTATTCTCTTCTTGATCAGGTAGACGCAGTATTTTTGATGGGTGTTCAGTCACATGATCGTAACGGGATTATTAAGTATTGCATAGACCATCGAATAGTTGCTTATGTCATTCCACGTGTTGGTGATGTCATGATGCAGGCGGCAGAACGTATCAATATCTTACATTTACCAGTTCTGAAATTGGCACGATATGCACCTTCAGGAGAATATTTATTCATTAAACGTGTATGTGATATTGTCATTTCACTGATTGGCATTATCATTTTTTCACCAATAATGGTCGTTGTTGCTCTTCTTATTAGAAGAGATGGAGGACCAGCATTTTATAAACAAGTCAGATTGACTAAAGATGAAAAAGAATTTGAATTGTTGAAATTCAGATCGATGAGAGTCGATGCTGAAAAAGATGGTATTGCCCGCTTGTCAACAGGTGTCAATGATGATCGAATTACAAAAGTAGGACATGTTATTAGAGCCATTCGCTTTGATGAATTACCACAACTTTTCAACATCTTAAAAGGTGATATGTCAATTGTTGGTCCAAGACCAGAGCGTCCTGAAATTGCGGAACAGTATTATGAAGTCTTA
>JAGBPZ010000118.1 GCA_017633115.1 Erysipelotrichaceae bacterium
GAGTGGGCACTAAAAGTGAAATTGTCATCATCGATTATGCATCATCAGTAACATCATTTAATAATTGTTAAAAAGAAGCTTATAACCTCTACTTGTTAAAGGTTTAGCTTCTTTTCTTTGTGTGTAAGCTTGTTGTTTTGTGAATTTGTTTAAGGAAATTCGTTATGGCCATGTAAAACCGTGTTAAAATAATTCAAGACTCGCTATAATGGAGTAGGTGATTAAAATGAAAACGATAGATATGACATTACAAGATGAAACATATGATTTTTTAAAGACGCTTATAGGACAAACGATTCAATATCTTGTTTTCGATCCTTTACAGTTTCTTGAAGTACCTTATATGAATGCCTTTTTAGATTATGGAGATGGATATTTGAAGGTGACCAATCAGTCTCAACTCACAGACTATTTTGGAGAAGAGTCAAATATGGCTGTTTTCAGTGTGGAAGATGCGATGGAAATGGATGATAACTTCCATGCCAATATTTACCCAGTCAATCGTCAGATTACGAAAATTGATGTCGTCAATGAAATCCAGCAGACTAAAAATGCCAAGGGTGATATTCTTTATGATGTCCGTTTAGTAAGAGGTCTTATTGTCCATTTTAACGATGGTTTAGAATTATCTTTTGAAAAACAATGCATTCCTTATTCAGAAGAAATCAATATTGAAGAAGGTCAGTTTCTCATTGATATCTTTGATATCCCAGAATATTTTTTCACCCATTTTGATGATGTCATGCCTTCCGCAAGACGAGAAGTAATCACAATCAAGTAAATGATATAATAGCTATACTGTGATTTTTTTCCTTCAAATGCTTTTTATATTTCTACTATAAAACAGGTTTTTAAATAGATTTTTCAATCGCTTTGATGTAATATTAAATTGGTGATGGGCCCTTAGTTCAGTAGGGAGAACGCTTGAATGGCATTCAAGAGGTCAGCGGTTCAAGTCCGCTAGGGTCCACCATTTTTTTATATCTTGCGGTAATGACATGATTAATCTATTGACTTTGAAAATGTATTTTTGTATCATATTTTCAAGCGTTGAAGAAGACAAGTATCTATTATGAATGAGTACAAGAGAGCTTATGGATGGTGTGAATAAGCCATGAGTAATAGAGAATACACTTTGGAGCAGCCTGATGCAAAGTCAGGACGGAGGGAGACTCCGTTATCAATGTCAAGTGCATAGTTTTTTAACTATGAATAAAGGTGGTACCGCGAGAATTCGTCCTTTAGGAGAATTCTCTTTTTATTTGAAACAGGAGGACAAGATTATGGGAATTTATGAAGAACTCGAATGGCGTGGATTGATCAAAGATGTCAGTTCACCTGATATTAAAGATAAATTGAACGCAGGAGGCATGACTTTTTATATTGGTACAGACCCAACTGGTGATAGTATGCATATCGGTCATTTTTCAAGCTTCTTAATTTGTAAACGTTTAGCCGATGCAGGTCATCATCCTATTTTATTAGTAGGTGGTGGAACAGGTTTAATTGGTGATCCAAAACCTTCTGCAGAGCGTCCAATGATTACTTATGAAGAAGTGGCTCACAACTATGAATGTTTAAAGAAACAGGCAGAAACAATCTTTGGTTTTGAAGTTGTCAACAACTATGACTGGTACAAAGACATGAACTTCATCGATTACCTTAGAGATTACGGTAAATACTTCAACGTTGGCTATATGTTAAGCAAAGATATCGTTAGACGTCGTTTAGATGAAGGTATTACATATGCTGAATTTTCATATATGATTTTACAGGCTCTGGATTTCTATGTCTTACATAAAAATAAAGGTGTTGATATGCAGGTTGCCGGTCAGGACCAGTGGGGCAATATCACAGCTGGTATCGAATTAACACGTAGAAAATGCGGTGATGAATTATATGGCTTCACTATGCCTTTACTAACAAAGAGCGATGGTACGAAGTTTGGTAAATCAGAAGGTAAAGCCATCTGGTTAGACCGTGAAAAAACATCTCCATATGAAATGTATCAGTTCTTCCTCAATAGTGAAGATTCAAAAGTCATTGACTACTTAAAATTCCTGACATTCTTATCTAAAGAAGAAATTGAAGCTTTAGAAGAATCAAATAGAGTAGAACCTCATAAACGTTTAGCTCATCGTGCTTTAGCTAAGGAAGTTATTACATTCCTTCACGGTGAAGAAGCTTATCAGGAAGCCGTTAATGTATCTCAGATGCTGTTTAGTGGTCAGATCAAAGACTTAACTTATAATCAGGTTCGTGTTTGCTTCGATTCAGTACCTGCAGTGACATTAAACGAAGATACTCAGATTTTAACCGCAATGGTTAAAGTTGGTGCTGCTCAGTCAAACCGTGAAGCACGTCAGTTCGTTAAAGGCGGCAGCGTTATGGTCAATGGTGAACGTGTCACTGATGAACGTTTTGTCATCTCTAAAGATAATGCCTATGGCGGAAAAGCAACTGTTATCCGTCGTGGTAAGAAGAAATATTTCGTCATCAATCATGAATAATACTGTTGATAGCGGTATTTTACTGGTCGATAAGCCAAAAGGTATGACCAGTCATGATGTTGTCAACAAAATACGACGCCTTTATCATACGAAAAAGGTCGGTCATGCCGGTACTCTTGATCCTTTGGCAACAGGAGTTTTGGTATTATGTCTCAATAAAGCTACAAAAGCATTACAGTTTCTTTCGGCAGATCACAAATCTTATATTGCGACACTCCATCTTGGAGAAGCAACGGATACTTACGATAGTGAAGGGGAAGTCACAGCAACGAAACCTTTTAATGGCTATGACAATTTAGAGGCTGTCTTAGCATCGTTTGTCGGTGATCAGATGCAGGTACCTCCGCTGTATTCGGCGATTAAAATCAATGGAAAAAAATTATATGAATATGCTCGGGCCGGAGAAACAGTTGATGTACCTCCACGAGCAGTTCATATCGATCAAATCAGATTGATAGAAGCTAATGGTGCCGATATCACTTTTGAAGTTCAATGTTCAAAAGGCACTTATATTCGCAGTCTTTGCGTTGATATCGCTAAAGCCCTTGGCTATCCAGGCTACATGAGTGCTTTAAGACGTATCCAGTCTGGTCAGTTTAAGATTGAAGATTGTTATACGCTTGAAGAAATCGAAACAGAGTTAGCACCTCTAATGTCACTTGATGGTGCCTTTGAGGAGTTGCCACATATTGTTGCTGATCCAAAAGTCGTGATGACGGGACAGAAAATCACATCTGATTACGATGAAAAAGTCGCTGTTTATGATATAGATGGTCATCTTCTGGCAATCTATGGACCAGATGGTCATGGTCAGTTAAAATCCTTAAGGGGGTTATTTTAATGGATGTCTTTTACCTGAGTGGTCAAATCGAAGCCAAAGTGCAGAAGTTATGTCTGGCAATTGGTTTTTTCGATGGACTTCATATTGGCCATCAGACCCTGATTCAGGAAGTGCTCAAAATTGCTGAAGAAAAGCAGCTGATTCCTGCAGTGATGACTTTTAATCGTCATCCTTTGGAGGTTTTGACAGGTAGACGTCATAATTATTTAACGACCTTAGAAGATCGTCTGACATTGATTCGTCAATGTGGTATTCAGGAAGCCTATGTCATAGAGTTTTCGCCAAGCGTGGCACGTTTATCACCACAAGAATTTATTGACCGTTATTTAATGCCATTAGGTGTTGAACATATCGTTTGTGGTGAAGATTTTCACTTTGGTGATCATGGTTTGGGCAATGCAGCATTTTTAAAGACACAACCTTTTGCTGTAAGTGTCATGCCGCCAGTTATGTATGACGACCATCAGAAAGTCTCTTCAACATTGATCAAACAGTTTCTTGCTGAAGGTCAAGTTGAAGAAGCCAACCGTTTATTGTCACGTCCTTTATCGATGACAGGACAGGTGATTTATGGCAAACAACGTGGCCGTTTAATGGGGTTTCCAACTGCCAATATTAGTGATGAAGGTTATACACCTTTAAAACGTGGTGTCTATGCCGTCGAAATTGACGTCAAAGGGCAAACGTATCATGGAATGGCCAATATAGGCATGAATCCAACATTCAACGATTTGATCAGGCAATCGCTTGAAGTGCATATATTTGATTTTGATGATAACATCTATGGGGAAATAGTCACAATACGTTTTTATACTCATACCAGAGATGAAAAACAGTTCGCTTCAATTGACGAACTCACAACACAACTACATAAAGATCTCAAAATGATTCGTAATTATTTCAGCAAGGCCTAAACAGTCTTGCTTTTGTAACAGAAGGGAGGTGGCACAATGAGTAAGATTCCATTTAGTCAGACTGCTTATGAAATTGTCAAACTTTTGCAGAATAATGGCTATGAAGCCTATCTTGTAGGTGGATGTGTACGTGATGGTCTTATGGGTAAAGCATCACATGATGAAGATATTACGACCAATGCTCATCCTAAAGAAGTCATGCGTTTGTTTAAGGATGACCCACAAGTATTAACAGGTCTTAAACATGGCACAGTCAGCATTATCAGACATCATGAATTATATGAAATTACGACTTTCCGTGAAGACTTTGGCAGTGATGGTCGTCGTCCAGAATCAATCAGTTTCGCTGATTCATTGGAAGATGATGTTAAAAGACGTGATTTAACGATTAATGCCTTAGCTTATGATCCGGTTAAAGATGAGATTATCGATTATGTTGGTGGGGTAGAAGATTTAAATAATCATATGATTCGCACGGTTGGTGAGGCTTCAGTTCGTTTTAAAGAAGATTATCTGCGTATGATGCGTGCCATCCGTTTCACCACCCAATTAGGTTTTAACCTTGATCCAATTGCTATCAAAGCAATCCAGGAAAACGTTGAAGGCATTCATCTTATTTCAATGGAACGTATTAAAGCGGAACTTGATCGTATTATGGTTAGTGACAAACCATCAATTGGTATTAGATTATTAAGAGAATCTGGTTTATTAAAGGCAATCCTGCCGGAAGTGGATGTGATGTTTGAAACACCACAAAACACGCCTTATCATATCTATGATGTTGGTGAACATACGATGCGTGTCGTTGACCATATTCAACCGCTTCTTCATCGTCGTTATGCCGCCTTGTTCCATGATATAGGCAAACCAGATGCCCGTTTCACAAAAGATGGTATTGACCATTTTTATGGTCACGCCGAGATTTCTTATGACTTATCGCTCAAGATTATGACGCGTCTTAAGTTCTCACGAAATGATCGTGAACTGATCAGTCTCATGGTTCTCCATCACGATGAAGCAATCAGTACGAAGAGGCGCTCAATGATTCGTTACTATATGAAAAACAGTGCCTTAATGGATGAACACTATAATGATATGCGTGATTTGTGGCTGTCAGATTGTTTTGGTCAGTCACAACAGCAATATGAAAGTCGTGTTGCCGATATCGAAATCATTGATACGTTTTATCAATCATTGTTTGCTGGACCTCATACCCTTAAAGATCTCGCTGTTAATGGTTATGATATTATTAAATTGAAAGATGAAGCTGGCGAACAATTGGTCGTTGGTGTTGATATCAGAGAAGTACTTGAGCGTTTGCGTCATCATGTGATTCAGTTTCCTCAAGACAATAACAGAGAACGTTTATTGACCCTTGTGCCAGGTCTTTATAAAAGTCTCAAGACTGAACAAAAGCAGAAAAAGAAGACAAGTGATTGAATGAAAGTGGTGTAAGTAATGATTTATGTAACAGGTGACCTTCATGGGGAAATCGATGTTGGTAAACTCGATGATTTTAATATCCCTGATTTAACGAAGGATGATATGCTGATCATTTGTGGTGATTTTGGTTTTGTCTGGGATTATCGTGGTCCAAGTGGTTATGAAAAGCGCTGGCTCGATTATCTTGAACAAAAGCCTTATACAATTCTGTTTGTCGATGGTAATCATGAAAATTTCAATCGTCTCAATAAAGAATTTCCAATTGTCAAATGGCATGGTGGTAATGTTCATAAACTGCGTGAGCATGTCATACATTTGATGCGTGGGCAATTGTACCTGCTAGAGGGGAAAGTCTTCTTTACTATGGGTGGAGCTTCTTCTCATGATAAAATACTGCGTCAGCCACAAAAGTCGTGGTGGCCACAGGAATTGCCTAACAGTGGTGAAATGTACACGGGCAGACGCAATTTAGAAATAGTGAATCGTAAGGTTGACTACATCATCACTCATTGTCTGCCAACGTCACTGCAGAGAAAGGTGCCAAAGTTTGGTTATGATACCAACCGTTTGACTGACTATCTTGATGAAATCTATAAAAATGTTGACTTTTCACATTGGTATTGTGGTCATTATCATATGAATTATAAAATCAATGATAAAGTAGAAATACTCTATCAGCGTATCAAAAAAATTGATGGAATTATCGACTAAATTTTATCTTTTTAGGACACAAAAAAGATTGACAATACATTTGTTTGCTTTATAATAATGGTTGCGGCAGGCACGCGGACATACGGTCCTCAACGTATCTCTGGGTCCTTGCTAAGTTAAACAACAGGAGGAAATTTAAAAAATGTTAACAAAAGAAGAAAAAGCTAAAATCGTTGCTGAATACGCAAGAGGTGAAAACGACACTGGTTCTGCAGAAGTCCAGATTGCATTATTAACTGCTGATATCAACAAGTTAAATGGTCACTTCAAACAGCATCCAAAGGATAAGCACGGTAACCGTGGTCTTTTAAAGAAAATCGGTAGAAGAAGAGACTTACTGAAATATCTTAGAAATGAAGACATCGAACGTTATGCTGCTTTAATCGCTAAGTTAGGCTTAAGACGTTAACAATTCACAAAGAGGGATTTATCTCTCTTTTTTTCTGTCTCATGAGTGAACGCTAATTATGTGAAAAATCGTCTTATTAGCGCATATTTTTTGAATCAAGTCGTTGTGTCTTTAAAAGAATATGCTATAATAGGGGCGTTAAAATAAGAGGTGAAAATATGTCAAACAAGAGAATCTTTAAGATGGATTTCTACGGAAAGACACTGCAGGTGGAAGTTGGAGAATTGGCAAAACAGGCCAATGGAGCTTGCCTGGTCAGATACGACGATACAGTGGTGCTTTCCACAGCGTGTGCAGGTAAAGAACCTAAAGATGTTGATTTCTTCCCACTGACAGTGACTTACGAAGAAAAACTCTATTCTGTAGGTAAAATTCCTGGCGGATTTTTAAAACGTGAAGGTCGACCAAGCGAACATGGTACATTAACTGCTCGTATGATCGACAGACCAATCAGACCATTATTTGCAGATGGTTTTAGAAACGAAGTACAGGTGGTTAATACTGTTCTTTCAGTTGATCAGGAAGCCACTCCTGAAATGTCTGCAATGTTGGGTGCTAGTATTGCGTTATGTATTTCTGATATTCCATTCAATGGCCCAATCGCTGGTGTCCATGTTGGTTTAGTTGATGGCGAATTTGTTGTCAATCCTGGACCTGAAGCAATGGAAAAAAGCTTAATCAACCTTGAAGTAGCTGGTACAAAAGATGCTATCAACATGGTTGAAGCAGATGCTAAAGAAGTTGACGAAGAAACAATGCTTTCAGCATTGATGTTCGGTCATGAAAAAATTAAAGAATTAATTGCCTTCGAAGAAACAATCGTTGAAGAAGTTGGTAAAGAAAAAATCAATATCCCATTATTCGAATTAGATGCTGATATCGTTGCTGAAGTTGAAGACATCGCTAAAGAACGTATGATTGCAGCTGTCTCAATTCCAGGCAAACTTGAACGTTATGCCGCTATTGATGACTTATGTGCCGAAGTTGTTGAAATGTTCGAAGATCGCGACTATGAAGATCAGAAAGCTCATGATTCAACAATCAAACAGGTTAAAATCGTCTTAGGCGATTTAGAACGTGATGAAGTCAGACGTTTAATTACTGAAGATAAGGTACGTCCTGATGGTCGTCAGCTTGACGAAATCAGACCACTTGATGCACAGGTAGATTTATTACCACGTGTTCATGGTTCTGCATTATTCACTCGTGGTGAAACTCAGGTCTTATCAGCTTGTACATTAGGTGCACTTGGTGAAGTTCAGAAAATCGATGGTTTGGGTTTAGAAGACCAGAAACGCTTCATGCACCATTATAACTTCCCACCATACTGTGTAGGTGAAACAGGTCGAATGGGTGCTCCAGGCAGACGTGAAATTGGTCACGGTGCTTTAGGTGAACGTGCTTTAAGACAGGTTATCCCTTCAGAAGAAGAATTCCCATATGCAATCAGAGTTGTTGCTGAAGTATTAGAATCTAATGGTTCATCTTCACAGGCTTCAATTTGTGCCTCTACTATGGCGTTGATGGCAGCCGGTGTACCAATTTCTAATCCAGTTGCTGGTGTAGCAATGGGCTTAGTTAAAAAAGGTGATGACTATACAATCTTAACTGATATCCAGGGTATGGAAGACCACTTAGGCGATATGGACTTCAAAGTTGCTGGTACTAAGAATGGTATTTGTGCTTTACAGATGGATATCAAGATTGATGGTATTACTAAGGAAATCTTAGAAGAAGCTTTAGCACAGGCTAAAGGTGCCAGAGCTCAAATCATGGATGTCATGATGTCTGCAATTCCAGAACCAAGAAAAGAATTGTCTCCATATGCACCAAAGGTTTACTCAATGATGATCGATCCAGAACAGATCAGAGATGTCATTGGTACTGGTGGTAAGACAATCAATGAAATCATTGCTGCTTGTGATGATGTCAAGATCGACATCGAACAGGATGGCCGTGTCACTATCTACCACTATGATCAGGAAGCTATCAATAAAGCTGCACAGATGATCGAAGCTATTACTAAAAAGGCTGAAGTCGGTGAAGTTTATGACGGTGTCGCTGTCAGAGTTGAAGATAAATATGCATTCATTGAATTATTCTCTGGAACAAATGGTTTCTTACATGTTAAAGATGTTGCCTGGGATCGTACTGAAAAAGTCAGCGATGTCATCAAGCTAGGCGACACAGTTAAAGTTAAAGTCACTCAGATTACTGATAAGGGTGTTAATGTTTCTCGTAAAGCATTATTACCTCGTCCAGTGAAGAAGAGACCTATCTTTAATAAAAAGCCTGTAAAACAGGAAGAAGCTCCTGAAGTAAAGGCAGAAGAAAAGGTAGAAACAGAAGAATAATGCGTCACATCGTATTGGCCAGCCAATCACCAAGACGTCAAGAATTATTACGCAGAGAAGGCATCGATTTTACAGTCGATGCCTCTTTCATAGATGAAATACTTGATGAATCATTAACACTTGAAAAACGTCTGGAAAAGCTGGCGGTAGATAAAGGTATGGATGTTGCTAAAAGACATCCCGATGATATCATCATCAGTGCTGATACCACTGTTTATCATAATCATACAATTATTGGTAAAGCCAATGATAGTAGTGAAGCCAGAGATATTTTGATGTCACTGTCAGATACATGTCATTCAGTTTTTACCAGTGTGGCCATTATTGATCATGATGATGTCCTGACATTTGTTGATGAGACAAAAGTCTATTTCAAACCGATGGATGATTATATCGATGATTATCTAGAATCAAAGAACTGGGTTGGTAAAGCTGGTGCATATGGGATTCAGGATGATAATTGCTTCTTCATTGATCACATTGAGGGCGATTTCGATAATGTCGTTGGATTACCAGTGACACGCCTGATAAAAATTCTGAAAGAAAGACATTATATTGACTAAAACTTATTTTCCTGGTCATAATAATGACAGGAGGATAAATCAATGTATCAATTACCCAAAGATCCATTAATGCTGATGAGCTTTTTAAATGAAAAACTAAGAGGTCGTTATGCGTCTTTAGATGCTTTATGCGATGATTTTCAGGTAGATGCCAATGATTTAATTGAAACACTGGCAACTATCGGCTATCAGTATGATGAACAATTGAATCAATTTAAATCATTAACTTAAGGTATAGTGCTCAACTATACCTTTTTGCGTTTTTTTGATTTCTTTATAAAATAGCATAATTATGTTACAATTATGATGGTGCAAAGCCTGAGGAGAGTGAATATAAATGTCAGAATTTAGTGATTTATGTCGCGACTATATTAAAATCAGTCGCACCAACGTTTATCAAATTGCCAAGAAATCAAATCTTGATCGAACTATGCTTCAGAAAATGATTAATGGATCTCGTTTACCGAGCGAAGAATTCTTTACAAAGTTTTTGACGTATCTCTCAATCAATAAAGATGAGCAACAAAACTTAATAAAGTTGTATCAGATTGAGCGTATTGGACGTCCAATCTATGAACGTCGTTTGGCTATTCAAAATATGCTTAACAGTTTTGAATTCAAGCGCAGGGAAATATTGTCTGATCAGCAGGCATCTATTATTACCGGAACATTTGTCATGAATGAAAAAGTTGAGGAGATTGAAAATGATACTGATGTTTATCACGCTCTTCAAATGGTTATCAAATATGAATATGACTATGAAGACGAAATCAGAGTTTACTTCAATTCATTTGAGCGCAGTCGTAATGTTCATCATGCCTTAATTAGAAGTCTTAAAAAGACTGGTAAATCAGGAAATGTGTCACAATTTATTACTTTCAGTCGCTTCAATAATGCGAATGATTCTGATATAAAGAATATTGACAATCTTGGACAACTGTTGCCGTTTATTTTTACTTACAATGACTATTGTCAGGTTTATTATACATATGATGATGCAACTCATTTAACGCAACGTTTGTGGCCATTTTTCTTGGTGACGCATAATCATGTTCTGCTTTTATCAAACGAACAAACGCGAGGTATCCTGATTCATGATCGTAATGTGGCAAGTCTTTATGCGAGGGAAATTGATCAACTGAAAAGCAAGAACCGTATTCTGACCGATGTCTCAAGAGATGATAAGAAGAGTCTACAGACTTTCAATGATTTTGCCCGTACACATCGCTTGCTTCTTTCTTATGAAACCATTCCTTGTATTTCAGATCTAGTCATGCCAATGTATGAGCGAGTAAAAGATGACTATCCAGTGCTTGCGAATTATCTTGAAGGAGCTTCAGATGTTTATGCTAACGTCAGTCCTCACGATTATATCTCTATTCAGGGTTTATCAGGTATGAAAGACTTTATTGAAAAAGGTGTTTTACCAGAATTGTTTGGTGATATTTCGCCAACGTTTACACCAGAAGAGCGTCTGGAAATGCTGCGACATTATTTAAGCATCATTGATAAATTTGATGATTATCATGTCTGCAGATTAGGTGTTATTGGCTCAGCTTCAGGACTAGCTGTGGAGCTTTATGAAAACGATGTCATCGTCATGACATCAATGAAAAAAGACCCACCACTTAGGTTTGTCTTTTTCCAGGAACCAATTATCTATCAGGAATTTTATGATTATTTTACCAGCTTGATTGATCAGGAACACGTCTACACAAATGAAGAGCTTAGACGTGATATCAAGTCCATGGTAGATGATTACATGTAAAAAACGCAACCCTCGATTGAGGATTGCGTTTTAAATTAATGGTGCAAATAATCTCAAAATACTTTGATAAATACGTCTATAAATAGGCAATTGTTGTTGATACTTCGCCGTAACGTCTTCACATAGTCTGAACGTATTTTCGAAGTCTTTTTTTATGTCATGGATACAGCGATAGTGATAAAGCAGGACCGCATTTTCAAAATGATGATAGAATGATCTAAAGTCAAAATTGATGGTACCAACGATAGCAATTTCATCATCTGCAATGACCACTTTGCCATGACAGAAACCAGGTTTATATTCATAGATATGAATATTGTCTTTGACGAGTTGAGCATAGTAAGAACGTGTCATTTCATAGACCAGTTTTTTATCGGGAATACCTGGAGTAACAATGCTGATCTGGACACCGCGTTTAGCGGCCATAGTCAGTTCATGACGCATTTGTTCTGAAAGGATCAGGTATGGTGTCATGATATAGAGGTAATGCTGAGCATCTTTAATTAAATCGAGATAGACATTTTCACCGGTATGCTCATGATCAAGAGGAGTATCACCATATGGCTGGGCAAAACCGCTGGTTTCATTAGCCTGATAATGATTTTTAACTAAGAACTGATCGTAATCCGTATCGGTATCTTTGATGGCATTCCACATTTCTAAAAACATGACGGTAAAGGAGTTGACGGCATCGCCTTCGATTTCAATGCCAACATCTTTCCAGTGGCCATAACGGCTGTTTTCTTCACGATTGAAATATTTATTGGCAAGATTATAACCACCTGTAAAAGCCATTTTTCCATCGATTATTGTCATTTTACGATGGTCACGATTATTCATAAATAAGTTAATTAGAGGCATGATACGATTGAATACGCGACATTCAATGTCATCTGCCGCCATTTTTCTGATAAATTCAGAATTAATAAATGAGAAGCTGCCAACATCATCGTATATGATACGCACGATGACGCCTTGACGGCTTTTTTCGGCTAATAGTTCATGAATCTCACTGAAGCTTTCAGCGTCTTCAATGGCATGATATTCCATAAAGATAAATGATTCTGCTTTTTTTATGTTTTCTTTAAGTGAGTTGAAGGCATCAGTCGTGTTATTAAAGTAATGAATATCGTTGTTTTTATAAACTGGATAACCTACACAATTAGATAGATAACGAGTTTGATTGGCAACATGGAAATCAATCTCTTCTAATTCTTTGGTAACTTCCGGATCTTGAATCAGGTATTCAGTAAACTTTTGATTGATATCGGAAAAGCTGCGTCGATAACGTCCGGTCAAACCTGGAAAGTTCATTAATACATAAAGCAAAACGCCCATTACAGGAGCAAAGGCGATGAGAATGATCCATGGCAGTTTGGTATCTGGTGAAAAACGTGAACTATAAATGGCTACTGTGATAATAACCGCCGCCACAGACATTAAATAGCTTAGCCATGGGTTATAAGCTTCAAGGACATAATAAAGCACAGTAATCCATGAAATTTGGACAATAACTGCAAAAGCTGCAAATACTAGTCGGCTGGCACTGTTTTTTACGTTGTAGTTTTCTTCCTTGATTCGTTTCTTCATTGCTTTTCTCCTTGCTCATAATTATATCATTATTTCAATTAAATGACTATATATGGCATCTTTTGAGAATGAATCAAAGCTATTTTGTATCTATAAAAATAAGAAATACTATTAAAAAAGAGGTGATTCTATCATGATTTTTGTTAAATTCTTAAGAAATTCTTAATTTTTCGTTGAAGAATTAAGACATGTATGGTAAGCTTTAACTATGGAAGAAATAGAGGGGAACAAAAACCACAAGGAGGTTTATTATGAAACGCAAGTTTTCGAAAATCATCACAATGTTCATTATGGCTTTTGTCCTAATGGCTGCACCATTAAACGCAGGTGCTGCGTCTAATCAAACAACAATCTATAATTATCTTACAGGTTCATTTGGTCTTAATTCAGCTGCAGCTTGTGGCATCCTTGCCAATATTAAAGCTGAATCAAATTTCAGTTCTACTGCTTCTAGTCGAACTGGTAAATCTTATGGATTATGTCAATGGACTGGTGGTCGTAAATCAAGCTTATATAGCTACCTGAAGAGAAATGGCTATAGCAAATCTTCAATTAAAGGCCAGCTGAAATTTATGATTTCAGAAATGAAATCAACTGGTGTCTGGGGTAAGGTTGCTAACGTTAAGAATACATCTGCAGGTGCTTATAAGTCAGGCTATAACTTCTGCTACTATTTCGAAAGACCTGCCAACAAAGCAAGCAAGTCTGCGAAACGAGGCAGTGCTGCTAAGAATACTTACTGGCCAGCTTATAAAGGTAAAAGTGGTTCAAAAAAATCTTTGACAGGAACTATTTCTATTGATGAAGATAGCGATCCATCTTCAAGTACAGCATTATCAAATGCAAAGGTTACGGCTTATGTCACAAACAATTCTGCGTTCAATACGACTAAAGTTAAGAAGATTAAAGTTAATAAAACTTATTACTTACCATACTTCGTCAAAACAAGTCGCAAAGAATATTGGAACGATGTTTATGGTACAAAATACAGTTTTAAAGTTAGAGTGACAATCACTAATCCAAAGGGTAAAGTGATCAAAGACAAAACGTTCATCACTGATGATCATCGATCTTGCTATGTTCTACCTACAATCAAAGGTACTTACAAGTGGAAAGTAAAAGTGACTGGTACTATTAAGAGAACCATCACTGGTAAAGTCACAGCGGTATAAAATAACGAAAGCTACAGTGAATTTAATACTGTAGCTTTTCTTTTGCGTTAATTCGTGACAATCATGATATGAAATGATAGACTACAAGTATCTTGATATAAAGGAATGTTTATGAGAAGAATAATTGTAGTTGCCTTAATCGCATTAAGCTTGACCATATCAATTGTAGCCGCAAATCAATATGTACCTTATTCTGCTAATCAGAAAGTCGTCTATCAGTATTTGCGTAATCAAATGGGGTTAAATCAGGCAGTCAGTTGCGGTATAATGGCTAATCTTTATTACGAATCAAAATTTAATTCTCACTTGTCTGGCGATCATGGCACGAGTTATGGTATTTGCCAATGGCACAATGTACGTTGGCGACGAATGACCAAATATTGTAAACGTCATGACTTGGATGAACGAGATTTAGAAGCACAGCTTAAATTCATGAATTATGAGTTAAAGCACTATTATCGTGCAAGCACATACAATAAACTCATTAGACTTGACAATACTGAGGATAGCGCACGCAC
>JAGBPZ010000119.1 GCA_017633115.1 Erysipelotrichaceae bacterium
AGACCATACCTACTGGTTTATCAGGTGTTCCACCCTGGGGTCCCGTAATACCGCTGATTGCCACCCCAATATTAGCCTTGTTTTGAATCGCAATGCCTTTAGCCATTGCCTTCACTGCTTCTTCACTCACCGCTCCATAGTGGATCAAAATGTGGTCGCTTATACCTGTATAACGAATTTTGGATTCATTAGAATAAACAATCACACTGGCATTAAACACTTTTGAAGCCCCTGGCACACTGATCAGTTCAGAGGCCATCAAGCCACCTGTACATGTTTCTGCAAAGGTAATCGTAGAGTGTCTGTCAATCAGTCTGGCTACGACTTTTTCAACAATCTCACTCATCTTTGGATACGATTTGTACCATTGGCGATGAAAGCTTCCACTTCATTAACACTAACCTGATTAGCATCACCATAAATAGAATGCTTCAAAACAGCTGCAGCTGTGGCAAAAGAGACTGTGTTTTGGACATCTTCATAAGTGCATAAACCATAAAGAATGCCTGCCATATACGCATCACCACCACCAACACGGTCAATAATATCATCAATATGATAAGTATCCGAATGATAGAGATGACCATCATAGAGATAACCTGTCAAATCATTAACGGAGCTCGAAATAATATCACGTTTTGTAGAAGTGATATATTTGATGTTTGGATATAGCGTCATGATTTGCTTATAGTAGCATTCCAACTGATCTTCATAGCTCTCATAATAACTCTTTAATCCCAGGAAGTTTTCGGCATCCAAAATTCCCGCAGATAAGATATCAACATAAGGAATGATTTCTTTAAGTGCTTGACCACAAGCCTCCTGTGACCACATTTTAGCGCGATAGTTGACATCATAAACGACTGTTATACCTTTGTCTCGACAATACTTCATCATCTTGATCAAAGCATTCTTGACTGTTTCACCTAATGCTGCGGTAATGCCTGAAGTCATAAAGTAGTTGGCATCTTTAAAAAGTTCATCTAAATCAACATCATCTAGTGAGAAAGTCGTCATTGCACTATAGGAACGGTCATAAATAACGCTCGATGGACGATTGCCACTTCCCATTTCCAGATAATAGCTGCCAATACGGTCACTGGTACGAACGATATGATCAGTATTGACGCCATAGGATGACAGGAAACTCATGATACCATCACCTAATCCATGATTAGGCAGCTTAGTCACTAAGACGGTATCAAAATTGAACTGTGATAAAGACACAGCTACATTGGTTTCACATCCACCAACACAGAGGGTGAAAGCTAAATCTTTAAAGCGGTGACCACGAGCTGTTGCATAACGCAACAACGTTTCACCTAAGCATACAATTTTTGTCATATTAACCTCTTACCTTATCAACGTAAGCCTTTGCCTGTTTAGTTACACCTTCAAAATCACCTGTAGCTGCCAGCTTGTTGAGCTCACCGCCGATACCTACGGCATCAACGCCTGCCTTCAACCAGTCATTGATATTATCATAGTTAACACCACCGGTAACCATCATCGATGCTTGTGGTAATGGTGCCTTGACATCACCAATAAACTTGACGCCAAGGACATTGCCAGGAAAGATTTTGACAATTTCCGCACCATAAGTCATCGCTGTCAGTATTTCTTTGATCGTCATACATCCAGGCATATAAGGTACATTATATTGATTACATAATAAGGCTGTATCCTTATCGAATGATGGTGAGACAACGAATGCTGCTCCTGCCATAATCGCCAGTCTTGCAGTCATGGCATCAAGAACTGTACCAGCACCAACAAGTACATCATTACGATCTTTATAGTCCTGGGCAAGGGTCTTGATGATATCTCCGGCATTATTATTGGAGAAAGCCATCTCTACTATTGTCAGACCACCTTCAATACAGGCATGACATGCTTTTAGACCTGTTTCATAATCATCACCACGAATTACGGCAACGACTTTTTGACGTCTTAATTCTTGAATAACTTCTGATTTTCTCATAGTATCCTCCTATTCCATATAGCCACCTTTCATTGGCGACACTGCATGTTGTGTATAAAGAGCCATCACGCCTTTTGTATATTTAGGTTTAAATGGCTTTAAATGTGCTCGACGTCTGGCAAGGATACCATCAATTGTTTCCAAATCCTGACGCTCACCTTTAATTCCGACAATATTGAGACTACGACGGGAAACACTGATTTCAATTAAATCACCATCTTTGACTAAAGCGATTGGTCCTCCACTTGCTGCTTCTGGTGAAATATGCCCGATAGCTGGACCTTTAGAAGCACCTGAGAAACGGCCATCTGTCAATAAGGCAATTGCAGCTGAAAGCTCTGGATCGCTCGCAATAGCTTCAGTTGTATAGAACATTTCTGGCATACCGCTCCCTTTAGGACCTTCATAACGAATGAAGACAGCTTCACCAGGATTAATACCATGATGTAAAATCGCATCAATCGCATCTTCTTCACAGTTGAATACGCGTGCTTTTAAGACTGTTTCCATCATTGGTTTTGGTACTGCAGAATGTTTGATCACAGCACCTTCTGGGGCTAAGTTACCACGTAAGACAGCTACTGCACCTTCCTTGTTAATAGGATCACTTGCTGGTTTAATAACATCAGTCTTAACGATTTGATGCGGAGCCAACTCTTTATAACATTCATCGTAATAACCATTGGCTTTAAGCATTTCCAGATTCTCACCTAAGGTATGACCGGTAACAGTCATGACATCAAGATGCAGGTGGTCTTTGATTTCTTCCATAATAGCTGGTGTACCACCAGCATAATAATAGTATTCAGCTGGGTAGAAACCACTTGGACGCAAATTCAAAAGATATGGTATCTCGCGATGGATACGGTCAAAATCATCCCCTGTGAGTTCGATGCCTGCTTCATGAGCAATGGCTGGCAGGTGCATAACGGCATTTGTCGAACCGGCAATCGCAGCATGGACCATAATCGCATTTTCAAAAGCTTCTTTCGTCAGGATATCAGATGGTTTGATATCTTTTTCAATGAGAGTCTTTAAGTAGGAACCTGCACTCATGGCAATATCTTTGAGTTTCTGACTTGTGACTGGTAAGACTGATGAACCTGGTAAAGCCAATCCTAAAGCTTCGGCCATAATCTGCATTGTTGTTGCTGTACCAATAAAACTGCAGGCACCGCAGCTTGGACAGGCATTATGCTTATAATACATAAATTGATCTAAATCGATTTCACCACGTTCATATTGTGCAGAATACATACCGATCTGTTCTAGTGTCAACAGATTTGGACCCGCCTTCATAACGCCACCAGGAATAAAGATTGTTGGTACATTCAGACGGGCAATAGCCTTAAGATGAGCAGGAATGCCCTTATCACAGCTTGATAAGAAGACACAGCCATCATATGGTGTTGCACTGTATTGAATTTCTATCATATTGGCGATCATTTCACGTGATGCCAGTGAAAAGTTAATGCCATCATGACCTTGTGATTCACCATCACAGATGTCAGTTGTAAAATAACGAGCACCTTTCATGTGTTCCTTTTTGAGTCCCTGATTGACAAGATCAACCAGCTGATCTAAGTGACCGCTGCCTGGGTGGGAATCACCAAAAGTACTTTCAATAAAAATCTGCATTTGGTCCAGTTCTTCAACTTTCCATCCCGTACCAATACGTAATGGGTCAAGTTCTGGTGCGATTTTTCGTAAATCTTCACTTCTCATCTAATCACCTCTTTCTCTTATTTTCATATTATCACAGTTCTATAGGCGCAGAAAGAATTTGATGCCACGAAAAAAAGACAAGGCTCTTTAACCTTGTCTTTTCCTTGTTAGTCTACAATAATATCATATTTAACGATATCTTTAACTTCTGCACGACCGCCTTCAGCGAAGAATTCAATGCCAAGATCCTGATCAAGATCAGCATAAACGTTACCAGTCATTGCATAACGACCGCCATTGATGAAGACTTCTGCTGAGCTGACATCCAATAAGACATCGAAGCTGATTGTCTTAGCATCGCCAAAGTCGTCCATATCACATTGTCTTGTGTATTTCTGAGGTTCTACGCCACCTAAATCAATACCTGAATTTGTACGATCGAATTCAACCATACGTTTATCAACAAAGTATCTGATGACTGTTTCATGTTCTGGACCTTTGAATAACTTTAAGCCAACTACAGGCGCATCAATTGAAGTAATAGTTGCTTTTAATTCAATAACGTTACCACATACACCTTCAACGGCTTTTGATTCATTATCTAATGCAACAAAATCTTTTCTGACTTCATTACCCCAATAACGCTGTAATTCACGAACAGGGTTCTGATAGAGATGATTGTTCTTATATGACAATTCTCTTGGGAATGTATAAGTACCTGCCCAGCCTTCTGGACGTGTTGGGAATTCACGGTCCCACATTTCTTTCCAGGCAACCATAACCTGACGACCATCAGTTGCTTTCCATGACTGTGCTGCATAGAAGTCAAAACCGCCATCTACTTCTTCAATGTGTTCAATTGGGAAACGACCATTTTTGAAATTAAGTTTACCAACCATATAAACACCTGAATGCTGGTTCTGATACATATGACCCATTGGTGGCAGATTCTGTGGACTTGCAAGAATAATTTCCTTACCATCAATTACGAAATAGTCAGGACATTCATAAACACCATTAAGAGTGAAATATTCAGGATCAAGTTCAGCCTGTTTATGAATCAGGTGACCACAATATTCCCAGTTCACAAGATCTTTTGTTCTAAAGAGAATCATATTACCGTAAGCACGGTCATAGTCGACTGGATTGCTGGAAACATTAACTACTTGTGGTGTATTGGAAATATTGAAGAATGGTGGTTCTTCTGCAGTAATTTCAGTGATTTCCTCTAACTGATTTTCTTTTGTAACATCATCTAATAACGCTTCTGTTGACTTAACATCAGACATTTCTTCACCAGCACGTAAGATACGTGCCCCTGCAAGAACATAATAATAGCCATTCTTACGGAAAATCTTAGGGTCACGGAAGTCTCTCATTGAGACTTCTGGATGCAGCATATCAGCTGTTAAGATTGGGTTACGTGATAATTTAGTGAAATGGATACCATCTTCTGCAACTGCCAGACACTGACGCTGAAGTTCAGGCTGTGCTGCTGTATAAATAAGGACCATCTTGCCATCGATTTCGATTGCTGTACCAGAGCAGCAACCACAAATAATTTCATAATCCTGATCTGGTGCTAAAGCCAGTGGCAAAGATTCCCATTTAACGAAGTCTTCTGACTGCATATGATACCAGTGCATTGTGCCCCACTGGATTTCATGTGGATAGTGCTGATAAAACAGATGATATTTACCATTAAAATAAATTGTACCATTTGGATCGTTGCACCAGCCTGCTGGTACACAGGCATGGTATTTAGGTCTATAAGATTTACTCATTTGCATCATTTCCTTTGTCTAATTCTTCTCTTCCATTATTATACTATGAATTATGTTGATATTTAAAGAGAAACAACGATTTATTAAAAATATGTTAAACGGTTTACATAGGCATTATTGAAATGATAAAACTCTGTTTTTGGGAGTGCACAACTCGCTATTCTTTGATCCAGCCAAAGTGTACACAAGCATTATAAATGCCATCCTGATCACAATCATCAGTGACATAATCAGCTTTTTCTTTCAGACCTTCGACGGCGTTACCCATCGCAATACATAACCATTCATCAGAAAACATTTTGAAATCATTAGGACCATCACCAAAGACAACAACATCACTGATATCGCCACCAAGATGGTCAACCATACGCTTAATACCTCTTGATTTATCATTTGGTTCAACAAACAGATATTCTTTATGGAAACGAATCCAAGGCAGCTTTTTAAGAGCTTCCAGTTTTTGTTCGTCTGGCGCAAAGCAGGCAACATAGACTTTATTGATCTGATCATAATCCAAAGGATCAAGTCCAGGCTTGACTACAGTATCCATATAGATGTCATGGGTGAAATCATAGAAACGTTCGTCTGGTGCTAAACGTCTGGTACGGTCATCTGGCGAGAAAGTCCATATAAAATCTTTTTCTTCACACTCTCTAATCAAGGCCACACAATCATCGTAGTCAAGTGGTTCAATGCCTAATAATTCATCATTGATGGTGATGCCATTACCTCCATCACTAATCATATTATGGAAACCTAACGTCTTCATATAGTCCTTAGCCATCGCATAAGAACGTCCTGTGGCAATCGCTATAAAATGACCCTGCGCTTCTAATAGTTGAAGTGCTTTTTTGGTTGATTCAGGGACATATTGATTACCAGGTTCACCGACCGCAATCGTCCCATCGATATCAAAGAAGAAATATTTTCTTTTTGTCATTATGTCAAAACTCCTTATTTAAACTGTGACTGATAAAGTTCGGCATAGAAACCATTCTGCGCCAACAAAGTTTCGTGATTACCGATTTCAACGATATCACCATCACGCATGACAATAATAGTATCCGCATCACGAATGGTCGATAAGCGATGGGCAATGATAAAGGATGTGCGTCCTTTCATC